>CAZCXO010000067.1:0-4668 GCA_964502645.1 uncultured Candidatus Saccharibacteria bacterium | reverse complement strand
TGGACCACACCTGCACCCAGACCGGAGAATGTGATTGTGCCACTGCTGGTCAGGCCGGTCAGTGAACCCAAGGTACCAGCGATCGTGGAATTGCCTGTAACAGCGATACCGCCGCCCTGAACGGTGACACCGCCAGTGGTGATCAAGTTGCCGCCATAGGTCAACGTGGTACCAGATTCGGTTAAGTTAGAATTGCCGATCGTGCCTGAGCCAGTGAATTTAGCTATAGTGCCATTGGTACCACTACCAGTAATCCCCCCGCCGGCACCAGCGCAGTTACCGGTTGATAAACAGATGTTTGCCGAAGCTTGGCCAGGATCCGGTAAGGTGTATGTAGTCGCCTGACCCAGAATGGCAGCTTGTAAACTACCAAGATTAGCACTGCCAGAGTTAGCCAGTTCAAGTGAACCTGTTGTTGTTCCAGCAACACCAATTGTTAACGAACCGCCTTGAACAGTCAGATTCCCAGAGAAGATAGGGCTTGATGAGACATTCAAGGTTATGGTGCCACCAAGCGCGACACTGCCCCCGCCAGTCAGGTTCGTCCCAGCTGTAACCGTCAGCGCTCCACCCCCTGTTAATCGAGCGTTAGCTACGGTGCCGGAGCTGATGTTCGAACCGTTAAGGTTGGTGAGGTTAGAGCCATTCAAGACCGGTAGCAAGCCCCCACCTGTCAGCTGGACTAGCTGGGACGGTCCGTTGAAGGTGTTGCCCTGCAACGTAACGTTCCCGCTTAAGCGGGCATCCGCCACTGTACCAGTGGTCAGATTGCTGGCATTCAGGTTGGTCAGGCCGGAGCCGTTACCGCTGATCGTGCCGTTCAGTGTCAGGTTATTGAAGGTCGGTGACGAGGTCGTCGCGATGTCTTGTGTTGTGTTGATTACACCAGAACCGTTATCTGAAAAGTTCGTGGAGTTGAATGCCGCGATGCCCTTGGTCGTGCCGTTAGCCTGGGCATTGTCGATGGTGATGGTGCTGCCAGCGCCGCTGGAATTAGCAATCGTCAGGCCGCCGACCAGGCCATCCAGGCTGGTAACTCCTGAGCCACCCCCTCCAGAGCAGGTTGCTAGCTGGTTACTGCCGTTCAAACAGAGAGATGTATTACCAGCTGCCCCAAGCGAATTCAACACTACCGTTGAATTAAATACAGTCGGGGCACCGAAGCTGACAGTGCCTCCCCCAGTTGTATCGACATTGAACAGGTTGATACTGGCAGCAGCGTTCTGGATATTAAATACGGCGCTGTTATCAGCGGTGGGAATGAAGTGGTTAATGCCGTTCAGTAGGGCCACATTGCCCGAGAGCCGGGCGTCGCTTAGCGTACCACTGCTAATGTTGGTGGCGTTGGTGTAAAAGCTGGCGCCCTGGCCTTCCAACGTGGTAGCATTTACATCGAATAAGTTGGAGCCGTCGAGAGCCGGTAGCTGCCCAGTGCTGTTCAGCTGAACCAGTTCATTGGGTCCGTTGAACGGTCCATCACCTAAATTGTGCAGAGTTCCGCCAGATGTATTATTTGTTGTACTAGCTACATTCGTGGTGTTTCCGGCGCCGCTGACTTGCAGGTTATTGACCTGGTCGGTCAGGCTACCGATGGAAACCTGCAATTTCTTGATGTTGTTGCGAATACTTACCTGTTGTTTTAGTTGCTTGGATTGTTGCTGTTGGTTGATGTCCAGCTGCTTGATGTGTTTGTTGTTTTTCTGGCCGATTGAAAGGCTGAGTAATAATCCGGTGCCTAGCAGCAACAATGCCACAACAACTACTGTGCCGAAACGGCGCAGTCGGCGTTTATCTTTCCGATCTAATTCGGGCAGTTCCTGTTTTTCTACATCGCTTAGGCGATCTTCCAGATTCGCCAAGCTCGCATCGTCCCAAGACAAATCCCCGGAAGCTTTGGAACGGACATGTACCCTCTCCTCGGTACCCGTTTCACCTTGCACGCCAACTGCCTGCGAAACGTTATTTTCACCAGTTTTTGTGTTCAGATTAGTGGTCTCATCCACCCCTGTTACGGGAATGTTTGCAGGTTCTTCAGAAGCGTCAACGACGACTGGCGCCAGTTGGACTTGCTTGGGCAGCAGACTGGCCCCTAACAGGCTTAGGTCCTGCTCAGCCGTACTTTCCAGCCTTCTGGCCTCCTCTATAAACCTCGAGGCGAAACTTCTCTGGCGCTGCAAGCGTTTTCGACAGGTGGGCGAGCATGTCTTAGCATCACGTCGCCCTTTGAACGAAGTGCCGCAGACCAGACAGATTTTTCTTATTTCTTTGCCCATCCTAAATTTATTTATTTGCCACCGTGTATTAGTATCAAGCATAAGCGTGACCTAGTCAATCTGTAAAAGTGTGCCAATAAGGTGTAGCTTGCATAGAATTTTGTTTCAACTGAAATTGCCGTATTTTTGTATTGTTGAACACTATTTTCAATCAATTGTAAGCATTAACACCTTAAAATTTAAACAACTAATTCTTTGTTTTCATTACAACTTAGATAATTTTTCGTTATTTATTACAACTGGGCGTAAATTTTAGTCAAAATCGCCGATTTTTATCCACAGAAAATTAAGTGTGACGTGGCTGTAATTTTGCATAAATAATCGGGTCTTGTTTTGTACCGCCTGTCTATTTACAGCCTGTTGAAGCTATGCTAAGTTGAAGTATAGAAAGAGGGTACAGATGTTTAGTCAATTTGGGTTACTGGATCTGGGCACGCCGGAACTGATAATTATCCTGCTGATACTGTTATTGCTCTTCGGTGGACGTAAGCTACCGGAGTTATCTAAGAGCCTTGGCGAGTCAATGCGCGAGCTACGCAAAGGCATGTCAGACAGCGATGGCAAGAAGTCAAAGTCAGACAAAGAATCAGACAAGGATTCTTCTAGTTAGACCGAACGGACTGGTTTAGCCAACACCTATCAATGCCAGTTCGCTGGGCGGCTTGATGTAAGATACAATCCCCCACTCTACCGCCGTGCCTGCCGGTAGTGAGGTAGGTGTAATTGACATACTGACTGTATCACCTGTATTAACGCTTTTGATATTAGTTGTATCGTTAGCAGTCGTGCCGCTGGTTATAGTCACGCTAGGATTACCTGCCGAGCCGTTAACGTCCAATTGATACTGCCAGGTACCAATGATTGTTGTTTGCTCAAAAATATAGAATTTCTTAAATATACAAGCCTGGGTCAACGCTTGGCGGGGGGATTCGGTAGAGCTATAAGCTGTTGCCAGGTTAGCATTCAAGGTCTGGAAGCGTTGAGCACTGTTGGTTTGCGCAACTCCTCCGCCATACATCTGAACACTTTCGCCATTAGTATTGGGGTCAAACTCTAGGCCAACTTGGGCTTGTCGGGCTGATGGTGTCGAAGTCGGTACCACTTGCCAGTACAGCCTATCGCCAGCTGAGACGCTAACGGTGTGAGAAGTGTCATTGGCAGTCGTTGCCGTCTCCGAGACAGTCATGGTTATTGCGGTCGAGCTGCCATTCTTAAACAAGGTGTAGGCATAATTCTTGCCACTGGCAGCAGCTCCCGAGGTACCTGACTGAACAATATAGGCATTCCTGAGGGTTCCGTCGGTGGGTATAACTTCTTCGACGTTATTGGCCGTAACATTATCTGATTGCAGCCCTTGAACAGCCATGTAGTTGGTAACAGTATTCGTAAAAGCTGCCGCGGATGCCCCACTCAAAAACGAAGTGTTGGGTTGGCAAGTTGCACCTAGTGTCCAGCGAATAACACCGCTGTTTGTCGTTGTCCCTGTAGCTGAGGTCCGTAGCGTCAGGGCATCGCCGGCAGAAAAGTTAACTGTATCGGTCGTGTCGTTGGCAGTCGAGACTCCGGCTCCGGTACCAGCCCCCGTCAGACTAACGGTCAAACTGGTGTCACTGCCGTTCTTCTGCACTGTGAAAGTCCGGGTAATGCTCGCACCCGGCCCCGCATCGCAGTTTACATAGAGGTTCTTTAAGGTGCCTACACAGGGCATGATGCTTTCAGCACCACCAGTGGCAGTTGACGCAAAACTGTTACCAGCTGCAACTAATGCTGCAAAGCGGTTGGCACTAGTCGTTTGGCCAGTGCTGGATTGGCCGATGATATTAGTATCCAATTAATAATTCCTCAGTTGTAGAAGATATTGTACTCGACATTGTTGGTCGGGGCGCCGGAACCAGTGAAGGTGGTGGTAGCAGCAACCGAAATAGCTGTGCCGAACGGTATGCCAATCGGAAAGCTGACATTGGCGCCGGCGTTGGCTGGAATGCCGATCGAGAATATCGGCGTGGTCGTGCCAACGGTAACATTACCGGTAGTAGCGTTGAAGAACTGTAAGTAGCTCATGGCAGTATTATTGTTGGCCACGAACCAACCATAGACCTGCCCAGCACTACTTTTTACGGATGTAGCTGTGGCCTTGATGGCGCTGCTGGCAACCGATAACCCGCCGGTCGTTACTGGGTTTGCTACCACGTTCATTTTGCTGGAAGCAATAGCCCCTGCTAAGGTTGCCAGATTGCCGCCTGACTCCTTCGCGATCGTCGCGTTGCTATCCTGGCGTACATAACCACCAGCCGAAGCTGATGCTAAGGGGTTGGTATTGGTGACGACGGTTGCCAGGTTACCGCCTGACTCCTTGGCGATGGTGGCTGTGCTGTCCTGACGGACATAGCCGCCG
>CAZCXO010000066.1:0-4719 GCA_964502645.1 uncultured Candidatus Saccharibacteria bacterium | reverse complement strand
CCTATTGACCAGTAGGCATTCTGCCCCTGAAAACAACCAAAATCATGCCAAGTTAACTTAACTTGAGGCTCGCCATTAGAACATGTAGTAGTAAGGGAATTGTCATACTCAGTTTGAGCGGTGCCAAAGCCAGAAATAGCATGGTAAAAGCTGCGTACAACAAATTCGCCAACGTGTTCAACAGGGGATAACAACACGGGCTCCTCGGAAATAATGCGTCTGACTTCTTGTGACATGTTCAAAAAAACTGGTGACCTCACGGGGAATCGAACCGTGTTTGGAATTTGTTTTTAAATTGTTAGCTGGCCTTATTACAAATCGTCAGCTTTTGGTACAATATCATAAGTACTATTTGAGAAGGTCTTGGTCAGTGAAAAAACAGATATACAACAAAGCTTGGTGTGGAAGATATCATCTTATTGCGTGGAGCAATGATTCATGAGCCAACGCTTACCCATACCGGGTGGTGATGATAATACCTGGGGTGATATTCTCAATTCTTGGTTGGAGGTATCGCATAACTTAGATGGCACTTTACAATCCAGTGCTGTCATTGCTGCCGGTGCCGCTAGTGATAGTGCAGTTGTACACAATAGTGGCAATGAGACAGTAGCTGGAACTAAAACCTTCTCTTCCTCCCCCGTCGTACCAACCCCAACTCTTGGTAGCCAAGCTGCCAATAAGACTTACGTGGATAACACTGTTTCCGCTGGAGCACCTGATGCATCGACCACGACTAAAGGTATAACTAAGCTTTCAACTGTTCCTGTCAACGTCAGTAACCCGATTGCAGCTGGTGATAATGATCCCAGGCTCAGTGATGCCCGAGCTCCAACAGGTGCGGCCGGGGGTGATCTGACTGGTACCTATCCAAATCCGGCAGTCACTTCCACGGCTAACTTTAAAACTCAAGTAGAGACTGTTCGGTTGGATCAGATGGCTGCTCCTACAGCAGCTGTTGGTATGAATAACCAGAAAATCACTGGGTTAGCCAACGCTACCTTTAGCACTGATGCTGCAGCATTTGGGCAAGTTGCGCCTCTTCTAGTATCATCAACTCAACAATCTGGTAGCACTTACACCTTCGCTCTTACAGATGCTGGAACAGTAGTAGAAGGCAACAGTGCAACCGCTCAAACTTTCACAATACCGCCAAATTCATCTGTAGTTTGGTCTACCGGCACGCTTATAGAAGTGTTCCAGCTTGGTCCAGGCCAGATCACAATTTCGCCAGGCAGCGGCGTGACAGTCCGCTCAGATGGCAGTAAGACTAAGACAGCTACACAGTATGCCAGTATTGGACTTCGTTGCCGGGCTACAGACGATTGGGTTTTAACTGGAGACTTATCCTAGATTATGCCAACTATCAGTTCTCGTCGCACCTACGGTAAACCCGTGGCTGTTCAGGCGTTATTGGAATTCGCTGTGTCTCAGCCTGGTGGTAGCTTGAATCTCAGCAATATTTGCGTTGGGCCTGATGGAAATTTATGGGCTAGTGTTGAGACTGATACTACCACAAATAGACCACAGGTATTTCAATGTAACCCAGCTGGTGTAATAACTCCGCATACACTCACTGGTCCAGGTGGTAGTGACAACTTTGGAGGTATATGTGCTGGACCAGATGGAAATGTTTGGCTGTGCGATGCGTCAAATAAAACTTTGTATAAGATATCTACTGCAGGTTCGGTGATCGCTTCATATGCAGCTACAGGTGCCGGTAATAATGGATTAGCTGGTATTGTTGCAGGTTCAGATGGAAACATGTGGTTTGGAGACAATTCTGGAAGCCAGATTGGCACTATGCCTACTTCCGGTGGAACACCTACTTGGTTTGCAACCGGTGGAGGTTGCCATGGCTTATCTGTAGGTCCGGATGGAAATGTGTGGTTTACTAGGCAGTCTACTAATAAAGTTGTTCGATGTACTACTAGCGGGGTTATGACTAACGTTTCGGTTCTTCCAGCTACTGGTCCATTTACAACTTTTCCTGGACCTGATGGCCATATGTGGTTTACTGGTCGGACAAATGGGACAATTGGTCGGATAACACTTCCAGGTTTAGCTGTCAGTGTATGGACGGTACCATTTGGATCTGGTGCAGGTACCGGCGGATCTGCGGCCGGTCCTTCGGCCATGGGAACTATGTGGTTTACGGAAGAGACAGCCAATAAAGTCGCATCCTTGCCAGTTATTGGTGCTAGCACCCCTGGTGGATTATTGCAGCAGGCTAATAATAACGCAGCATCAACGACAGTTACAGTCACTCTTGGAACTGCGGCGACAGCCGGAAACTTATTGGTTTGCTTTGTGCAATCTAGAACCGGTACAACAGCAATCTCTGCTCCATCTGGATTCACACAACTCGGCTCGCAAGTAAACGGCACAAACTGCTCGATAGCGGCATTCTACAAAGTCGCTGCGGGCGGCGAAACATCATTTGCTCCGTCAAATACTGGCACCACAATCTCAGCTGAGGTTTTCGAGATCTTCGGGCAGACTGCCTCACCGATCAGCACTACATCTGGGGTTGGCTACAACACAAGCACAGTTACCGCCACCAGCATAACTACAGGTGCGGTTACTCCTGCAACCTCATCATCGCTGATACTTACAACGATTGTCGTGAATGGCTCAAACACCACCTTCTCCAATTCGTGGACAAATGGCTGGGTTACTCTAGGAACCGCCAGCGATTCTCACGAAGAGTGGGGTACATTACAAACCGCATCAACAAGCTCATTATCAACAAATGAAGGCTTCTCATCAGTGTCTAAGAACGCCGCCAGTTTTACTATGGTCGTGAATACTACTGCGCCGTCAATCACCGAAACAGCTGTTCCGTCAGCAAGTTCTAACCCGGACAAAATTGTTCTCGGCAATGACGGAAACATGTGGTGTACAGAACATGACACTGCAAAATTTCTAAACATTCGCCTGACATGAATCCAAACTGCATGGTGACCTCACGGGGAATCGAACCCCGGTTGCTGGGATGAGAACCCAGTGTCCTAGCCGCTAGACGATGAGGCCGCGATTTAGGCTGGTTAATCCTATCACATCTGTTAAACTGGAAACAAGTAGGAAGCATGCATACCGTTCGAAAAATCGTTAGTGTGGGCCTGACGACTGTGACCTCGTCCAGGTACAGGATGGTATGAGCCCATTTGGTTTTGGCAAGAAAAAGGCAGTGCCGCCGGCCAACCAGGTATCTTCAAACCTTCAAGATGACACCAGCCGTTTCAAGATCATCATCGATAATCTTGAAGATGGCGTCATTCTGATTGATTCCCAAAGCGTAATTCAGCTGATCAATCCGAGCGCAGCCGAAATTTGTGGCTGGCCGGTTGACGAAGCTACCGGCATTGCCGTCAAAGCAGTCATTCAACTAGTTAACGACAAAGGCGAGCCCTATCCGAACGACCCTTTTCAGCAGGTTTTCGCCACCGGCCAGACCGCCCACCTGCAGGACGCCTACATGCTCAGCCATGACAAGAAGCAAGCACCTATCAGCTTGGCTTTGTTGCCGTTGATAAATGCCGAGAGACTGGTGACAGCGGTAGTGGCGGTGTTCCGGGACGTCAGCCGCGAAAGGGCAGAGGAGCAACAGCGGGCGGACTTCATCAGCACCGCCAGCCATGAAATGCGTACCCCTGTCGCTGCCATAGAAGGCTATCTGGCATTAAGTCTTAATGAAAAGGTGGCAACGATTGACAGTCGCGCGAGAGGCTATCTTGAGAAAGCCCGCAGCTCGGCTCAACATCTGGGAACTTTGTTTCAGGATCTGCTGACCAGCGCCAAGGCAGAGGACGGACGGTTGACCAGCCATCCAGCCGCCCTGGAAATCGGCGACTTCCTGGACAAACTCGTCAGCGATCTAAGGCTCATTGCTGAGAAAAAAGGTTTGTTTATGGATTTCATAAGCGGCGGCAGTGACGTCATAAATGCGACTAAGACCGTGGGCGGTGAGCGCACCATCAGACCGCTGTATTACGTTTATGTCGATGCTGACCGCATTCGGGAGGTTATCACCAATCTGTTCGATAATGCAGTTAAATATACCGAGGAAGGCAAAATTTCCATCGGTCTGACCGCCAACGACCAGGTGGTGCAGTGTTATATCAAGGACACCGGTCCTGGCATTCCGCCGGATGATGTGCCCCATCTGTTCCAGAAATTTTATCGGGTCGACAATTCGGCTACCCGGACTATCGGCGGCACCGGTCTGGGACTGTTCATCTGCCGTAAGATCATCGAGATGTACAACGGCCGTATCTGGGTCGAAAGCGTGCTCGGTAAGGGCAGCACCTTTTATATCAACTTGCCACGCCTGACATCGGACAAGGCCCAACGGTTGATGTCCCAGGCTGATGGTCAACTGCCTCCACCTCCGGCTTCACCTGAGGCTGCAGCATGATACAATTATGGTGTCTTAAACATAAGCAACATAACGAGGCTGAATCATGTCAAAAATAATGCTGGTTGAAGACGACAACAACCTGCGTGAGATTTACGAAGCCCGCCTGCAGGCCGAAGGCTATCAAATTGTTTCCGCCAAGGATGGTGAGGAAGCCCTGGTAGTCGCCAAGTCTGAGAAACCGGACTTGGTCATTTCCGACATTATGATGCCCAAAATCAGCGGTTTCGAGATGCTCGACATCCTGCGTAACACCGAGGGCCTGAAAGATCTCAAAGTCATCATGCTGACTGCCCTTGGCC
>CAZCXO010000065.1:0-4792 GCA_964502645.1 uncultured Candidatus Saccharibacteria bacterium | reverse complement strand
GCGTTGGCTAAGGGCTAGCCTAAACGGCTGGGGTGGTACCAGTCCGGCGCCTGGTTCAGCCAGTGTTCCAGTTCCGGCTCAGTTAATAGGCCGGCTTGGGCACCGACCTTTTGGACGACGCTCATCGAGTTGATCGGCGCCCAGCGGAGGGCTTCTTCCAGATTTTTGCCCTTCATCAGTCCAGCTACGAAAGTTGAGGCGAACGAGTCACCGGCCCCGGTCCGATCCACCGGCGGTGCCGGATCGGGGTATAGCGGCATTGAGAAACGGTTGTCGCCGTCAGACGCATAAGCCACGTTCCGACCGTCAGACACGACTACGATGCGGGGCCCCACGGCATGCAAATGGTTAATCAGATCATGTACATCTTCGTGATTGCCGCCGCCGACAGTGACCGCTTCTTCGCGGTTTAGGATCAGAACTTCGCTTCTCTGATAAAGGCGTTTGAGCCGCTCAGCGCCGGCTTGCATCTGGAATGTACCCGGTTGAAAAGCCAGTTTGACAGCATGGTTCTCATCGAGCCAATCAGCCACTTGGTCATGATAAGGTATGGCATGCTCGCTGATAGAACTGAAATATGCCCACTTGGGCGTCTCATCCGGCCTGAGATGCGGCCAGTGGTAGTCATACTCCTCATGCCTAATCAGGATGGTCCGCTCGTCTTTGTACCACAAGACATAGTGGTAGTTACTTTTTTTACCGGCGTTGATCCTGACGAAGCGTGAGTCAACGTGTTGCTTATCAAGCGCTTTGATCATATCGCGGCCGTGGGCGTCCGCGCCGACGTTGGTCACGAAAGCACTCTTGAGGCCCAGCCGGGCAAAGGCCACGGCCGCATTTGAGGCATTGCCTACGGCTTCAATCACTTCGACATGGTCATAAGGCAATTTGGTGCCGAACTTCATGGCCAGCCACTTGCCCTGGTCATTCTCATAGGTCACGGCTTGGTCTTCTAGCAGCCTGATGAAGGCGTCCGTAACTATGTCGCCAATACTGATGACATCCGGTTGTTCGGCCATTCCACCCCTTATAATTCTACGCTTATGCTTTTAGTGTATCACGCGGCATGCAATGCTTTGCGAATTTTCTTGATCGCCTCGTCTTGATGGTCATTTCGCTCGAGCTCGGCCTGCTGAACCCTTGCCTCGATTCGAATCATTAAGTTCTCTTCGAAGTTGTTAAGACGTACGTCAAAAACTTCTTTAATAGCTTGGATATCGGCACTTGTCAGACTCATGCTCATATCATACTGCTCTAGCTGTCAGTGGCAAGCAAAGTTAACTATTTTTTAACGTCTAAGAGGGCATGGGCGGCCAGACGGATGTGCTTGGTATCGAGCCCGAAATGCTCGAGCAACTGTTCAGGGGCGCCGGATTCACCGAAGCGATCTTGCATACCGATACGCTTAATCGGAGCTGGGTGGTTTTCTGCTAACAACTCGGCGATGGCCCCACCCAGGCCACCTATGATCTGGCCTTCTTCGGCTGTGACGACGGCGCCGGTTTTGCGGACACTTTTTAAAATCGTTTCGGCATCCAGAGGCTTTATTGTCGGCACGTGAACGACCTCGGCTTCAATTCCATCCTTGCGAAGCAATTTGGCAGTCTCAAGGGCTTGATAGGTCATCGTTCCGGTAGCGATCAGAGAAACGTCAGCGCCTTCGGCAAAGACATAAGCCTTGCCGATTTCGAACGGCGTCTTGGCAGTGGTTATAATCGGCGTAGCCTCACGAGCCAAGCGAAGGTAGTTGGGGTTCTTGTCAGTGGCCATGGCGATGGTAGCTTTTTCAGCTTCGATGCTATCGCAGGGTGCGATCACAATCATATGAGGCAGGACACGCATCAAGGCAATATCCTCTAGCATCTGATGGGTGGCCCCATCCGGTCCGACGCTGACTCCAGCATGCGAGCCGACAATTTTAACGTCCCTCTCATTTAAACAGATGGTGGTCCTGATCTGTTCCCAGTTCCGCCCGGGACTGAAGGCAGCATAACTGCTGACAAATGGAATTTTACCCATCGCCGCTAAACCTGAACCAACTGTCACCAGATTCTGCTCGGCTACACCTATCTCAACGAACCGATCCGGAAATTCCTTGGCGAACAGGTTCATCTGGGTCGAATCCGTCAGATCTGCACAGGCCGCCACCACGTTTTCCCAACGCTTTCCTGCTTCCAGCAGTCCTTTGCCAAAGCCTTTCCGAATCGGTTCTTCTTCCAGTTTCCTTGAAAGATCAACCAGGTGCATGTTACTCATGTTCACTCCGGATTTTGCCACCGAGGGTGCGGAGTTCGTGGAGAGCTTTGATGGCTTCTTCGTGGTTGGGCGGTTTGCCGTGCCAATGAAAGTCGTATTCCATGAAGTCGACGCCCTTGCCGGGAATAGTGTGGGCGATTATCATGGTCGGCTTTTCGGTGATGGCACGGGCCATGGCGCAGGCATCAATGACGGCTTCAATATCATTGCCGTCGATTTCCAATACATGCCAACCGAAGGCTTCCCATTTGGCTTTTAGATCCTCAAGCGGCATGACGGTTTCGGTCGGCCCGTCAATCTGGATGTTATTACGGTCGGTGATGGCGATGATGTTGTGAAGCTTGTACTTAGCAGCTAGCATGGCAGCTTCCCAGACGTTACCCTCGTCCTGCTCGCCGTCGCTCATGGCTACGTAGACCCAGCGGTGCTGTTGATTGTCCATCCTTAGGCCCAAGGCCATACCGCAGGCCTGGCTGAGGCCGCTGCCCAGGGGTCCACTGGTTGTTTCCATACCTGGCAAACGCATTCTTTCTGGATGACCTTGCAGGCGCGAACCCAGTTGCCTGAGTGTCATCAATTCCTTGCGGTCAAAGTAGCCGGCGTGGGCCATGGTGACATAACGCACCGGCACACAGTGTCCATTACTTAGCAAGAGAATGTCGCGTTCTTCCCAGTCGGGATTTTTAGGATCATGCTTGAGAATGTCAAAATACAAGGCCGTGAAAATATCGGCTAAGCCGAGCGGCCCGGCGCTGTGGCCGCTGCCGGCATGCTCCAACATCCGAATGATGTCCTGACGGATATCATTGGCAATAATTTCCAACCGTTCCAGAGGTAATTTCTGCATTAAGCAGTCCCGATGACTGCTTTCAGTTTAGCATAAGCCTTTTCGGGGTCGTCGGCCTTGTGAATGAATCCTCCGACGTTGAGCACATCGACGCCAGCCTCAACTAACTGCTTGGCGTTCTGGTCGTTGATGCCCCCATCCCAGGCAATTTCGACATTTTGAAATTTAGTCTTAACATCTCTAACTTTATCGAGCAGTTTTAAATCTGATGTACCACCGTGATGGCCGAGGTCACCGCTGAAAATAAGCACGTGGTCAAAGCAAGGCATGAGATCAGAGATAGATTCAACTTTTGTATTTTGAAGCAAGGCAAGACCGGCTTTAATGTTGTTTTCACGGAGGTGTGTGGCAAAGTGGGCATGATCTACGCTAGCCTCGGCGTGAATGATGACGAGGTTCGGTTTGAGTTTGATCAGTTGCTCGAGATAGTTCATAGGGTGTTGATACATCAGGTGAATGTCTGAGGTTATCTTTGGAAGCCAAATTTGATTCAAAGACGGTGATTTTGTGGGGGCGAAATCGCCATCCATTAGGTCAATATGAATCCGTTTGGCAAACCTTTCCACTAGTTCCATTTGCTCGCGGTAGGCATGGGTGTCAAAAGCCGTAACCGTGGGACAGATGGTGGGCATGTCAGGCCATTTCGTCGAGTTTACGGACGCGGCGGACATGGCGCTCAGCATCGCTGAAGGGCGTGTCGAGCCAGGTAGTGATGGCTTGTTTCATTTCATCTATCGTCAGGAAACGGCCGGACAAGCTGAGCATGTTGGCATGGTTGTGTTGGCGTGAAAGCTTAAGTATCTCATAAGGGTCTTCACTTACATTACCCTCGGCGTCAACGGCTGTTTTGGCCGTAACTGGACCGTAGAAAAGTGTACAGCGGACGCCTTTTAGCCGATTGGCGGCCATGGCCTCACCCTGGCCGCTGCCACCCAGAATAATGCCGACTTCGCAGTCGCCATCAGCTACGGCCTGTGCAGCCGAAAAGATAAAATCAGGATAATCATCAGCTTCGTCAAAGTTGGTAGGGCCAAAATCCTGGCATTCGTGACCCAGTGATTCCAGAAATTCCTTCAGATGCTTTAGGTGTTCAAAGCCGGCATGGTCGGTACTGACAGCGATCTTCATTAACTCAAGTATAGCGCGGGCTGGGCTGGCCGCAACTACTTCTTCTTGTGGAGAAGGCGGCCGGTGTCGGCTACGACTTCGACCAGGCGGTTGCTGTAACCCCATTCATTGTCATACCAGGCGACGACTTTCAGCATGTTGCCGCCGACAACGGCCGTCAGCTTAAGATCGACGATGGCCGAGTGGCTATTACCGATGTAGTCGCTGCTGACCAGTTCTTCTTCGGTGACATCAAGGATTCCCTGATAATAAGGCTCTTTGGCGGCTTTCTTGAAGGCCTCATTAACTTCTTCGGCAGAGACGACCCGCTTGGTGATGATCGCGAAATCACTCAGGCTAACCACAGGCGTCGGCACGCGCACGCTCATACCGCCAAAAATTCCTTCCAGCGCCGGCAGCGCTTTGGCAGCTGCGATACTAGCGCCGGTGGTTGTAGGTACGATGTTCTCAGCGGCGTTGCGAGCCTCGCGCAGGTCTTTGGCGGGCGCGTCCTGCAGCTTCTGGCTGGCCGTATAGCTATGGATAGTGGTCATCATGGCCTTTTCAATGCCGAAGTTGCTC
>CAZCXO010000064.1:0-4819 GCA_964502645.1 uncultured Candidatus Saccharibacteria bacterium | reverse complement strand
GCTTGCCGTCAGGGCTGAGAATCAGCACCTCCGGCCGCTGGCCATGCTTGCCGGCTGAGCGAGCGTGGACATACATTTGGTTCGAATCGCCGATCTTAAGCTTGGCCAGCACCGCGGCCGAGTCGATGATCGTGTTCTGGCCGGCCTTGAGTGGACCGCCTCCAGTCCTAGCATGGTGGTCATCAATCTTGACCTGCATGACCTCTGGTAGTTGCCGGGCCAGCGTCCGGAACTCCAGCTTTTGCAACAGCGCCAGCAGTTTTTCAGGATCGCAGTTACGGCCGTCCATGGCCTTGAGGTCGAGCTTGAGCGGCGCGTCGGTCCAAATCCGGGCCAGTTCCTTACTCAGATACGCCAGCTCCTTGCCGGCCTCCAGCTTTTTGCGGGTCGATTCCTTGGTCAGATCCAGATTCTTATAAACCTCGTCGAGCGTCTTATATCTCTTGAGTAATTCCAGCGCGCCCTTCTCACCGATGCCCGGCACGCCCGGAATATTATCCGACGAATCGCCTTTGATCGACTTGAGATCGAGGAATTGGTCGACCCGGATACCATATTTGGCCTCAAAGCTCTTAGGCGAATACAATTCTATGTTGCTGAGGCCGGTCTTGAGCGCATAAACATGCACATGCTCGCCGACCAGCTGCAGCATGTCCAGGTCTGAGGTGATCAGCAGCGTTTCCAGACCTTTCTTGTCAGCTTGTACGGCCAGCGTACCCATGATATCGTCAGCTTCATAATCGTCCAGCTCGTACAGTGGCCAGCCGAACGCTTGTAACAAATCTTGAAGAATCGGCACCTGTTCGTAAAAGTCCGGCGGCGCCGGTTTGCGCCCGGCCTTATACTCCGGATACAACTTGAGTCGCTTGCGGATATTGGTCTTGGGTTTGTCCCAAGCCACCGCCACGTAATCCGGCTTGAGCCGCCGGATCACCTCCAATGCCATGGTCGCGAAGCCGAACACACCACCGGTCGGCGTGCCTTCCTTAGTGCTCAAGTTGGGCATGGCATAATAGCCACGGTAAAACACACTCTTGCCATCTATAATCGCCAGCTTAGCCGCCTTACCAGCGTTGCCGGCCGCCTTGGGCTTGGTCTTAACCTCTGTAGCCATTATTCCCAGTATACTCTAAACAGGGGTCGTCTCACCATTCCTTATTCCGTACTTTACTCTGCGTTAATCTGTACTTTTTATATCCGCTGGGGGTCGGTTCCAATTTTATGTAAAATTTTACAAAAAAATGGAAATGACGCTTTTGGGTATAACAAGATGTGCCGCTTAATTAACAGTTCTGACCTCTGTTAAAATCATATCTAACGGAATATCATGGACTTTATTTAATAAATGTTTGACCTTGCCCTGCTCAAAGCAAACGCCGATTTTCTTAGCTTTTGGTTGGGAGGCCAGGAATTTGTCATAATAACCACCGCCGTAACCGATGCGGTGCAGCGTTGCCGGGTCGAATCCCAACATCGGCACGATCACAGCATCGAATTGATGGGGCGGCTGGCCACCGTGGACGCCGACGATCTCCCATTCGCCTTCGATCTGCCGGGAAGTCGCCAGCTGCAATTTCGAGTAGGTATCCTCCAGATAAATAATAAACGGGCTGATATCGACCTCCAGCAACTCTTCGATCGGTTCAAAATAATGGACGCTCTTGACCTCGGACCAATCAATGGTCAATTTAAGCCGCTCAACTATGGCCAGGCTGGCCAGCCGATGCTCTTCGTCAAGCATCTTCAAACGGGCTTGTTTGAGGGCTTGGCGGAGTTCGGCTTTGGTCGGCTTCATGGCTACAGTTTAATTAATGAACGCATCTCCACTGTCCTCTCGACGGGTAATTTGTAATAATCGGTCGGGCTGAGCGCGTTGCGGGTCATTAAAGAGTATAGCGATTTGCGCCAGCTGGACAGGTTGCGGCGGTTGGTTCTGACTACTCTACTCAATGAGATGAAGTAAGCTGCTTCTTCTGGGTCGAAATCAAGTTCTGAGCTGGTATCGCGCAAATTGGCCAGAGCCCTGGGGACATTGGGCGAGTCATGAAAGCCGAAGTACAGGCTCAGATGGCTGATACCATCGTCTTTGTAGCGCAAGTTATCGAAGACCGCCCGTTCAGCCTCAGGAACGTGGGCCGAGTTGGTGACTTTGACTGACACCAGCACGACTTTTTGGCTCAGTTCATGGAGCTCATCGACAGTAGCATGCAGGGCCAGCGGCGCCCGGTCAGGATGGTGGCTGATATATACGGCTTGGCCGGGTATGCGCCTGAGCGGCGGTTTCATGGAGCGGATCTTATCAATGAAGGCCTGCAATGGACCCTCCATGATTTTGCGTTCCTGCCTGATAACGCGCTGGCCTCTCGACCAGGTATCGATTACCAGGAAGATAGCTGCCGCCAGCGCTATCGGGAACCAACCGCCGTGCTTTATCTTAGACAGGTTGGAAGTCACGAACAGTAAGTCAACCGGTAAGAAGATACTGGCCACCAACACTACGTAACGGGTTGGTTTTTGCCACAGGACGCGTGTGATGACCAGGAAAAGGATGGTATCAATGGCCAGGGTACCGCTAACTGCCACTCCGTAGGCACCAGCCAGTTTAATCGATGAGCCGAAGCCGAAAACCAACAGCGTCACTACAATGAACAAAGCCAGGTTGACGAATGGCAGATATATCTGGCCGATTTCGCGGGCTGAGGTATGGCGGACAAGCATCCTAGGCAGGAAGTCCAGCTGCACGGCCTGCCGCGTCAGTGAGAAGGCTCCGGAAATTACCGACTGGGAAGCGATCAGCGTAGCCAGGGTGGCCAGTATCACCACCGAAAAGCGTACGGCTTCCGGGAACAACAGTATGAACGGATTGGCCATGGCGGCGGGGTGGGCCAGCAGTAAGGCGCCCTGCCCTACGTAGCACAAGGTCAAGGCTGGAAACACTACCCAGAACCACGCCCTGGCAATTGGCGGCCGGCCAAAGTGCCCCATATCCGCGTACAGCGCTTCGGCGCCAGTGATGGCCAGCACTACGGCCGCCATGGCCACGAAAGCCACTACAGGCTGATCCACGAAAAAACTTATGGCCGATATGGGTGACAGGGCTATCAAGCTGCCCGGGTGTTGCCAGATCTGCCAGCCGCCACCAAGGGCGATAACGACAAACCAGACCAGCATGACCGGCCCGAACAGCCGCCCGATCAAACCGGTGCCATACTGTTGGATCCAGAACAGCGAAGCCAGAATAATAAAAGTGATTGGTAATATCAGGGAGTTCAAGCTTGGTGTGATGACCTTCACCCCCTCAACAGCCGATAAGACTGAAATGGCCGGTGTGATGGCGCTGTCACCATAGAATAACGCGACACCGACCAGCCCCAGCAGTATAAAAACCCGCTTTCGATGTTTGGCTACGTCGCTGCTTTTAATCAATGACACCAGCGCCATGATGCCGCCCTCACCCTTGTTGTTAGCGCGCATCACAAAACCTATATATTTGGCTGATACTATGATCGTTATCGACCAGAACACCAGCGAAATAACACCGTAGACATTGGTCCGGTTGATGGCCAGGTGTTGCCCTATCGGACCAAACACGGCGTGCAAGGCATACAGCGGGCTGGTACCGATATCACCGAACACCACTCCCAAGGCACCCACCACCAGCGCCGCCACGCCCTTATTTCTATAACCCACCCCTTAACTATAACTTATTAGCTTGTACTGAATCTATTCGCCGCCAGCTGCTTCGTGCAGCACTTTGGCGGTTAAGACTACTTGACGAAGTGCAGATTGAGCTTTCTGGTACTGTGTTGGCTGAGCCTCTTGTTCTTCTGTGTAAGCAAGCGGAAACGTGTCTGTTGCAATGTAGACTTGTGGATCTTCTTGAGAGTCAAAGTCAGATTTACGCTTAAGAGCGGCTTGGCGCATTTGGATGGCTAATTGTATGCCAGCGTTGGCCACGCGTACAAAAACTAGTTTTTCATCGAGTAAATGAGAATTTAAATCAAAGAACATTGCAGCCAGCTCATCACCTTTCTCAGTTGGAAAGGTCGTAGGTACCGCCTTGCTAAATATGCCGCCAAGCCGGGGGATGGCAATTGCACCTGCGTACTCAGCTTCAGTCGGATAACGTTGGAGCATCTTGAAAAGCTTTTTGACATTTGGGTTAGTCTTCTCTGTAGCAGCATCCATAACACGAGTACCTGCAGCATAATAAATCGGCGCATCTTCCCATCTTTTGGTACGCTCGATTTTTCGTTCAACATGCTGCGTAGCCCGGTCCTGCCAGTTTGCCACTGCGCCGGTTAAGACAATACTAAAGGGTGAAAACCCTCCACCAGCGCGACTCATCGGTGTCCATAAATTCCTATCCAGTTCATTTTGCACACCTGAATTAAGGACAAGCTGAACCATATCTCCTCGTCGAAGCGCAGTTACTTCTTCGTTATCACGCAGAACCTTGTTTTTACCGATTTTGCCAACCAGATCGAATAACTCTTGACTATTTGGCTCAGCACCCAATTCTATGCCAAGTCGTTCAGCAATTTCTGGTATTAAGCCATGGGCCAATTCATAAACATTGTCGCCAAGCTCGAAATCATGAAAATTGCGTTCTGTTGCAGACATTCATTAACTCCTTATTAAGGAGTGATTATACTATGTATTAGGGGGATTTACAAATTCAGGGATTTAGCCAAAGTGGCTTCCAGATTGGCTAGATTATCATCATCGTTATTTATTGATATATCTCTGCGAGCTTTTACGCCGGACATGTTGAGAGTAGCGTTGTCGCCAGATTGGTTCATTTCGGCCTGCTCCTCGG
>CAZCXO010000063.1:0-4820 GCA_964502645.1 uncultured Candidatus Saccharibacteria bacterium | reverse complement strand
AGAAGAATTGATTTCTCAATTCAAAATGAACTGACGTTTATAATCCCCCGTCAGGGGGATTATTTGCAACCGAGACCGCGTGTGGCCTAGGTTACAAGATTTGCACTACTCAATTTTTAACGAACAAAATGGCTGTTTTGGGAGACATGAATACAAGCCCACCATCGAGCCATTCGTACTATCTTAGCGCTTATAAGCGCTTTGGTCAAGAGATAAACCGCCCATTGATGTAGTGGTTCCTACACCGTTTCTGTAGTGGCTAGGCTTGCTTTTAGACTTTTGCATATTCGCTGAGGGTAGGTTCCAATTATTTGCGAAATTTGTATAAAAATCGGAACCGACCTGTTTCAAATATATAAAAGGAGAGTCAAATATAGATTGCATGAAATCGGATTGGATACCAAGCTAACAGGTTAGGTTTTGGCAGCTTTGGCCTATTTAGTCGGTTTGGAAGGTGGTTTGGAAGGTGGTTTGGAGGACGGTTTGTCTTTAGGGATCTTGGCAGCAGGTGGATTGTCGGGTTCTTCGACTTCGTCGGTCTTGTCGACTAGGGCCAGGGAGACGACCTGATCACCATCGTTGAGGCGCATGATGCGGACGCCTTGGGTGGCGCGACCAAGCGACGGGATGTCAGCCAGGCCAAGGCGGATGGTCTGGCCCTGCTGGGAGATGACAATCAGTTCCTGGTCGTTGTCGAGAAGGCGTTTGACGCCAACGAGCTCGCCTGTCTTAGTATTGACGACAGCCGAGCGGATGCCGACGCCACCGCGGGCGTGCGGCGTGAACTGGTCGATGCTGGTACGTTTGCCATAGCCGAATTTGCTGATGACAAAGATGTTGGCGCCCTTTTCGACGATGTCCATGCCGATCACATGGTCACCGGGACGTAAGCGGATGCCGCGGACGCCGCGAGCCACGCGACCCATCGGCCGGGCGTCTTTTTCATGGAAGCGGATGGCCTGGCCCTGGCTGGTACTGATAACGACTTCGTTCTCGCCAGAGGTCATCCGGATCCACTTGAGCTCGTCCCCGCTATCAAGATTAATAGCTATAAGGCCGCTGGAACGGACGTTCTGGTACTGTTCGAACGGCGTCTTCTTGACGGTGCCGCGAACGGTGCACATGATCAGGTTCTGGGCATTGTGAGTCTTAGAGACGTTGATGACAGCGCTGACGGTCTCCTCAGGCTGAAGCTGTAACAGGTTGACGATGGCCACGCCCTTGGCATTGAGACCGACAGCCGGGACTTCGTAAGTCTTAAGCCGGAAAACGCGGCCTTTGTTGGTGAAGAACAGCAGGAAGTCATGAGTGCTGGCGTTGACGACGTGTTCGATGACGTCTTCTTCGCGGGTGGTCATACCACGCCGGCCTTTGCCGCCCCTACCCTGGCGCTTATATTCGGCTAGAGGGCTGCGTTTGATGTAGTTGGCAGCCGTCAGTGTGACAGCGACCTGCTCATCGGCAATCAGGTCTTCATCACTCATTTTGCCCAGTTCAGCGGCTACGACCTTGGTCCGGCGCTCGTCGCCGTATTGCTTCTTGAGTGCCAGCAGTTCGTCCCTGATGATCTTGAGGATTTCTTTCTCATCGGCCAGGACAGCTTCCAGGCTGGCGATCAGCTTTAGTAGCTCTACCAGTTCATCCTCAATCTTTTTACGTTCCAAGCCGGCCAGGGTGCGCAGCTGCATGGCCAGAATGGCCTTGGCCTGGATCTCGGTGAGCTTGAATCTCTTTATTAGGTTGGCTTGGGCCTCGTCGGTGGTATCGGAGGCACGGATAGTCTTGATGACCTCATCGATGTGGTCCAGGGCGGTCTTGAGGCCTTCCAGGATGTGGGCCCGTTCCTTGGCTTTCTTGAGCTCGAACTCGGTTCGGCGCCGGACCACAGACCGGCGGTGCTTGATGTGTTCGCTGAGGATGTCCTGCAGACCCAGCACGCGCGGCTGGATACCGTCGATCAAGGCCATCATATTAAAATGGAAACTCTGTTGCAGTGGCGTCAACTTGTAGAGCTGGTTAAGCAGCTTTTTGGGATAGGCGTCTTTCTTGAGGTCAATGACGATACGGACTGCACCGCGGGCCGTTTCGTCACGCAGGTCACTGATACCGGTCAGCTTCTTATCCTGGACCAGTTCAGCGATTTTAAGTACCAATGATTCTTTATTCAAAGCGTAAGGAATCTCGGTGATGACAATCTGGTGACGGCCTTTATTATTTTCAACAATTTCAGCCACGCCACGCGTGACGACACCACCGCGGCCGGTGGCATAGGCACTACGGATCGACTCTTTTCCATAAATGACGCCGCCGGTCGGGAAATCCGGACCTTTCACATGCTCCAGCAAATCGTCGAGTGTCGACTCCGGTTTGTCGATTAGCTGGATCTCGGCATTGACTAATTCATTCAGATTGTGGGGTGGTATGTTCGTGGCCATGCCGACGGCAATACCGAGCTGACCGTTCAGTAACAGGTTGGGCAATTTGGCCGGCAGGACTGTCGGCTCCTGAGTGGTGCCATCGTAGTTATCGCGGTAATCGACGGTTTCTTTGTCGATATCCGCCAGTGCCTCATCAGCCAGCCGGGCCATTTTGGCTTCGGTATAACGCATGGCAGCTGGCGGGTCACCGTCCATCGAGCCAAAGTTACCCTGGCCATTGACCAGTGTGTAGCGCATCGCCCAGGGTTGGGCCATGCGTACCATGGCGTCATAGATGGAAGAGTCGCCATGCGGGTGATAGCGTCCCATGACTGCGCCGACCACATTGGCGCTCTTACGGTGACGGGCGCCGCTGCGCAAGCCTTCTTCATTCATACTATAAAGAATACGGCGATGTACGGGTTTAAGACCATCTCTGACGTCAGGAAGAGCTCTATCAATGATAACGCTCATAGAATAGCGCAAATAACTATCTTCCATGACGTTTTCTACGGTACGGCGCTCCACTATCCGGGAATGATCGGTGTCTAGTACGTCGGCGGCCAGTTCGACTCCACGGCGACGTTCCTCCATGGATATCTCAGGTACTACCTCGTTATCAGGCTTTGGCTCATCGATTGGTTCGCCGACCGGTGTTACATGGTCGTTGTCCATGTTAGATATCCAGGTCCTTTACGAACTTGGCGTTGGCCTGGATGAAGCCCTTGCGCAGTTCTACTTCGGTGCCCATCAGTTTACTAAAGATGGTGTCGGCTTTTTCAGCGTCATCGACTTTGACTTGGACCAGCACCCGTTTTTCAGGGTTCATAGTAGTCTCAAATAATTGTTCGGCGTCCATCTCACCCAGGCCCTTATAGCGTTTTTGCTCTATAAAACCGGCCTGCTTATAGCGTTCGCCATCGTTAGTGATTTTGATACCTTCTTTTTGGCGCTTAGCAATTTCGTCATCCAGGACTTTTTCCAGTTCATCTTCGTCATAAATGAAGACTGAGTTCTTGCGGCCTTGGCGTACTAGCTCGAACAGTGGCGGCTTGGCCAGATAAAGGTGGCCGTTATCGACGACTTCCTTCATATAGCGGAAGAAAAATGTCATCAGCAGTGTTGAAATATGGCTGCCGTCCACGTCGGCGTCAGTCATGATGATGATGCGGCCATAACGCAGGCCTGTGACATCGAACGATTCCTCGATGCCGACACCAAGCGCCTTGATCAGGCTGACGATTTCATTGTTGGCCAGCATCTTGTCCAACCGAGCCCGTTCGACATTCAGGACTTTGCCGCGCAGCGGCAGTATGGCCTGGGTCTTACTGTCACGGCCTGACTTGGCCGAGCCGCCGGCACTATCACCCTCCACCAGGTAAATCTCCGAGTTGGCCGGGTCTTTGGACGAACAATCTGCCAGCTTGCCGGGCATGGAAGCCCCGTCCAGTACACCTTTTCGCAGAATGTTATCGCGGGCGGCGCGGGCGGCTTTGCGGGCCCGGGCTGCCAGCAATGCCTTGCCGACTATCTTACGGGCTACGGCCGGGTGTTCTTCGAGATAATATGCGAAGTGCTCATTCATAACTTGTTCGACGTAACCACGCACCTCAGGATTGCCAAGCTTGTTCTTGGTCTGGCCCTCAAACTGCGGGTCCGGTAATTTGACAAGGATAATGGCCGTCAGACCCTCGCGGGTATCTTCGCCGCTAAGGTTCTCTTCTTTTTCTTTGAGCAAGCCGTTTTTACGCGCAT
The DNA here is from genome assembly GCA_964502645.1 of uncultured Candidatus Saccharibacteria bacterium. Taxonomy (GTDB): domain Bacteria; phylum Patescibacteriota; class Saccharimonadia; order Saccharimonadales; family UBA4665; genus CAZCXO01. The sequence continues at coordinate 648 of CAZCXO010000063.1, read as the reverse complement.
AGTCATTGATTACCCGGGTCAGTGCTGCCCGGAAGCCGGTCAGATGGGTGCCACCTTCGGGGTTTAGGACGTTGTTCGCGAAAGCTTTGATTATCTCGCTGTAGGCATCCGTATATTGTAGCGATACTTCGACCTGGGCTTCACTGGCCATCTTATCGACATAAAAAATATCGTCATCAACGACTTCTTTGCCGATGTTGAGATGCTTAACATAGCTCTGGATACCACCTTCGAAATAGAAGCCGTAGCGGCGGTCGGTCGCTTCGTCATGCAGAGTGGTGTGAAGACCCTTGGTGAGATAGGCGGCATGGCGTAAACGATCCAGAATTATATCGTAATTAAACTGGCTGCTTTCAAAGATGGTGTCATCAGGATAAAAAACAATCTCGGTGCCAGTGTCGTCTGCCTTGCCGACAGGCTTAAGGTCAGACAGGGGCACACCGCGCTCATATTCCTGCTGCCAGACCTTGCCATCGCGGCGTACGGTTACTGTCAGCTTTTTGGATAAGCCGTTGACGACGCTGCTACCGACACCGTGCAGACCGCCGGATACCTTGTAACCATCACCACCGAACTTACCACCGGCGTGCAAGACTGTCAGGACTGTTTCGACAGTGCTTTTCTTGGTCTTGGGGTGGATGTCAGTCG
>CAZCXO010000062.1:0-4888 GCA_964502645.1 uncultured Candidatus Saccharibacteria bacterium | reverse complement strand
GAGACACTTTATTCACGGATTCTCGGGACCGCAAGAGAGCGGGGTCTGGTTTACGGCATGAACTCCGGCCTGGCCCAGACCAAGAGCGCCAGCAACTGGTGGTTTGGTGCCCAGGTCTCTGACAAGAACGCGCCGCCCCTGATGCATATCATCATTAACGAGTTGACCAAACTCCGGGCCGGCGACATCAGCCGCGCTGAAATCGCCGCCACCAAACAATATTCGCTAGGCCGGTTCCAGCGCAGTGCCCAGACCGTCGGTGGCACGGCCAGCGGCTACGCCGGTCGCTACTTCTTCGACGGCATCATTGACAACTACTATCAGATACCAAGCCGTATCCGGGCCGTCCAAAAGCCTGATATCGTCGATGTCGCCCAAGCTATGTTCGACGAGAATATCTGGGGTTTCGGCGTCCTTGGCAACTGCGGCGAAGACTTTGCTAACCAACTCCAAAACCAGCTCACCCCCCTCTGGCTCTGAGGAAGTGCTCTTGTTGATATACTGAATCCTATGGATGAACTCAAGAAACAAATTGATACGTTACATAATGATATCAAAAAGGCTGTCAAGCGCCTGAGCATCGCCGAATTGACCGAACAGCTTGATAAGCTTCGAACTGACAGCGAAAAGCCAGACTTTTGGAACGATTCCAACAGCGCCCAAGCCACGATGCAACAGATTGCCAAGCTGGAATCTCGCATTAAGCCCTGGCAAGAACTTCAGGATCAACTACACGAAGTCAAAGAACTGGTTAAGTTAAATGATAATGAGCTCGTAAACGAAATCAAGCAACATTTGGATAAGATCAGCCGCCAGTTTGAAGCCCAAAAAGAAGACCTGAAGTTCAGCGGGCCGTATGACGACCATGCCGCCATCCTGACTTTGTCGGCCGGGGCAGGCGGGACTGACGCACAGGATTGGACACAAATTTTGTTCAGAATGTATGTCCGCTGGGCGGAAAATAACAGATACAAGGTTACGACCGTCGACGAATCGTCCGGCGAGGAAGCCGGTCTCAAGAGTGCCACGATCGAGGTTGATGGATCATTCGTTTACGGCAAATTGCGCGGCGAACATGGCGTGCACCGGCTGGTCCGGCTCAGCCCATTCAATGCCGACCATCTGCGTCAGACCAGCTTTGCCAAAGTCGAGGTCATGCCCAAGATCGACCAGCCGGATGAGCTCGCAATCGATGACAAAGACCTCAAAATCGACGTTTACCGCAGCGGCGGCCACGGCGGCCAATCCGTTAACACGACCGATTCAGCAGTGCGTGTCACCCATATTCCCACCGGTCTGACTGTCGCCATCCAAAACGAACGTTCCCAACTTCAAAATAAGGAAACCGCCTTGACCATCCTGCGTTCCAGGCTGGCACAATTACAAATGGAACAACACGCCGACAAGCTTTCCGAACTCAAAGGCCCCAACCAATCAGCCGAGTGGGGCAACCAAATCCGAAACTACGTCCTCCACCCCTATAAACAGGTCAAAGACTTGCGTAGCGGTTACGAAACCTCCGATCCTGACAAAATCCTAGACGGCGACCTTGACCCCCTCATCAACGCCTACCTCGAAGTTGCATAATTAACATAAGCATGGTAAAATATAACACATGTATTGGCAAGGTTCACTGGGAATAGTACCACCATCGACAGATTCTAGCCGGCCGCCAGCTTATGAAGCATTAAGAGGTGGTAACCAGGTAGTCGAAATCGGCTCCATAAGTCAACGAGTGCCTATCTACAGCCGTTTAAGTGGTAAATTAGCACTTGTGTACGGTTATCCAGACCTAACCAGCTTTTGTGATGATTTACCAGAAAACGGTGTGGTATTAGATGTCGGTGCAGGTGCCTCTACACTCGGCTTGGATGTCTGCCAGGAAAGGCCTGACGTCAGTTGGCTCAATGCCGATATCTGTTATGAGGATGAAGAGAAACGCCAGAAGTTAATACAAGATTCACCTTCAAATCTCGAATTCTTACCTGCCAATGTATTAAATCTACAGGAATATATTGGTGATAAAAAGTTCGACAGGGTATTTTCATTCTTTTTATTGCCTCATATTAGATTAGCAGGCCGGAAATATGCGATTGATGCTTCAAGAGAGCTGATCAGGGCGGCAGCCCCGTCCGGCAAAGTGTCCATAGGTCCTCTTAATAGAAAGGCACGCCGCAAGTTGACTGGCAGAGTTGATTCATTGACCGATGCAATAACTTTAGACGCGCCATCGGATAATGAAGCATTGGAGAGTGCTACCCAGCTTGTGGCTTCTGCCACAGAAAAGCCGTTACTAGACCGTGTCATACAAGGTCTACTGAACGGTAAATATAGAAAAGACAGCCCGTTTGTTGTGCTAAAATAGGCGTAATGATTTTGTTAGATCGGGTGTCTAAGACCTATGCCCGTGATTTGGGGCCGGCGCTGGATCGCATCACCTTACACGTTGATCCTAAGGAGTTCGTGATTGTTGTCGGACAGAGCGGGGCAGGCAAGACGACTTTACTTAGACTGCTGACAAGGGAAGAGCGGCCGACGACAGGCAAGATTATCATCGGCGGCATCGATTATGACAAGCTCAAGGACAAGGATATACCGATGCTGCGGCGCAAGATCGGTGTCGTCTTCCAGGATTTCAAGCTGTTGGATAACAGGAATGTCTTTGAGAATGTGGCATATGCGCTGGAGATCGTCGGAGTCAGTAACAGAGAGATCCGACATACAGTACCCAAGGTTTTGGATATCGTTAACCTCAAGGGCAAGGAAAAATACATGCCCAAACAGCTTAGCGGCGGCGAGCAGCAACGCGTCGCCATCGCCCGCGCCATCGTCCGCCAGCCCAGGATTCTGATCGCTGATGAGCCGACCGGCAACCTCGACCCCAAACATGCCTGGGATGTGATCAAGGTTTTGGAAAAGATCAACCGTTACGGTACAACGGTGTTGCTGACTACGCATAACGTCGAGATTGTCAATAAACTGAAACGCCGGGTAGTGACGATTAAGGACGGCAAGATTACCAGCGATCGTGCTAATGCCGGGTATAGGAGTTAGCATGAAGCGACGACTGATTACGCTGTGGCGCGTCATCCATACCGGCATCGTCAACTTCATCCGCAACGTCACTCTGGCGACAGCGGCGATCGCCGTCATGGTAGTGACGCTGACTATCGTGCTGTTCTCGCTGATTACCAACGCCACTTTCGCCAATACCATTGCCCAGATAACCAACAAGATCGATATCTCAGTCTTTCTTAAAGATGGTGACACCCCATCCCAGACCAAGCAGTTGATCAGCCAGATTAAGAAGTTACCGAATGTGAAGTCTGTTACCTATCTGGACAAAGCGGCTGCCCTCAAGCAATACGAGGAACAGAATGCCGGCAACCAGCAACTCCTAACGGCAATTAATGAAACCACCAATCCGTTACCCGCTACCATTCTCATCAAGCCGGTTAATTTAAATAGGATCCAGGACATCAAAGACTTCTTGAGTAAGCCCAAGGTGGCCGTATTACAGTCCGACCAGCCTAGCTATAGCGGCGACCGCAAACAGGCGATTGACAAGATCACCCATGCCACTGACGTCCTGCGCAAGATCGGCATCGTGGCCGTGGCGGTGTTCGCAGTTATCTGCGCTTTGATCATTTTCAATACCATCCAGATGGCTATCTTCAACCGGCGCGAAGAGATCGGCATCATGCGCTTGCTTGGCGCCAGCACCGGCTATATCCGGGGGCCGTTTATCGTAGAGAGTATAATTTATGGACTGCTGTCAGGCACAGCCTCGGTACTCATCGTTTATGCGGCCTTCCAGGCTTCGAGCTCCACCCTACAGGCAACCAGCTTGGGTCTATTAGACATCAACTACGCCAGCCAGTATTTTGATGACCGTTTCCTGCCGTTTTTGGCTTTGCAGCTAACGCTTGGTATAGTATTAGGAGCGGTCTCTTCCGGTATAGCGACCCGCCGCTACCTGAAATTCAAGACAAAGTAAATTTTAAATCAATTTCTATCAAATAGGGGGTAGCCAGATTTGATCAGACGTGGTATATTCTTATTTAGCGCAAGCCAAAACAAAAACATTATGCCTCACAAGACCGCAACCAGTTCAGTTTTCTATAAATGGCGCTGCCTGTTATTGGTGCTGGCCGTAGCCGGCCTGGTAGGCGGCATCCATATCGCTCACGCTGACCAGTATGATGACCAGATTAACGCCCTTCGGTCACAGAATGCTGACAGCCTGGGTATTCTGAACGGCTTGGAAAACCAGGCCAGCAGCTACCAGGGACAGATCAATCAGTTGCAAGCACAGATCAGCGCCGTCCAGGCCCAGCTGTATGCCAACCAGGCCGAGCAGGCCAGCCTGCAGCAACAGATCGCCGAGATGCAGGCCCAGATCGACCTCAAGAAACAGCAGCTTGGTGCGACCATTAAGTCGATGTACATCGACGGCCAGACCAGCACCATCGAACAACTGGCCAGCAGCAAGAACCTCAGCGATTATATCGATAAAGAAGAGTACCACACCGCTGTCCAGAACCAGCTTGACGCCAAGATCAAGGAAATCGCACATCTGCAGGGTGAGTTGCAGTCCAAGAAGCAGGAAGTCGACCAGCTGGTGGACTCTGAAAAAGCCCAGAACGAGCAGTTAGGTAACGCCCAGTACCAGCAGAACCAGCTGCTGGCATACAACCAGGGCCAGCAGGCCGCTTACAATGCTCAGATAAGCACAAACTCAGGCAAGATCGCAGACCTACGCCGCCAACAGCTGGCCGCCAACGCCCGCTTTATCGGCGGGGCTGGCAGTGGGCCGGCCTGTGGTGGTGGCTATCCAGCCAAATGGTGCGAGATTCCCCAGGACAGCGTGATTGACAACTGGGGTATG
>CAZCXO010000061.1:0-4967 GCA_964502645.1 uncultured Candidatus Saccharibacteria bacterium | reverse complement strand
CCTTCAGTATACTCAATGCTGCCTGTCGATGTAATCCTGGCAAAAGCGTTCGAAGACGGCATTGGTCCAGCCAAAGCCGGTTTGCGACGGATACAGGCCTTTGACTGGTGGTTTTTCCGGTGAGACGACGTTGTACTTTTCGAGAAAGACTTGGTGTTCGTTGAACCACTGCAGATTGGTTTTAAGCCACTTCATGGCGATGCGGCGGGCGTCTGAATGATAGTTGTAACGTTCCAAGCCATTTACTACCAAGAAGTGCAGCGGTGCCCAGCCGTTCGGGTAAGCCCACTGGGTCGGTAGCGAACCAAGTACGAATTGGCCCAGAGGTAAGGCATCAGTGGTGCTTAGGCCGCCTTTGTGCTCGAAGCGCCTCAATGAGCGGACTAGCAGAGCGGCTTGCTTGTCGCTGACCATGCCGGCCCAGAGCGGATAATAAGCGGCTAGGCTGCTGGTGCCACCCTTTTTCTGTTTGACATAGTTGTAGTCGTAGTACAGGCCGTGGACACTATCCCACATCAGTTCATTCATGGCAGTCTTGCGCTGGTTGGCAGCGTCATCCCAGAAAGCGGCCGTACGCATGTCATCTAAGATGCGGGCGGCTTGGGCAAAATCGGTTTCGTACTTGTAAAGCAAGGCGTTGAGGTCGACCGGCAAGAAGTTCAAGGCCCGGCGATCGAAGCGAGGTGTCATATCCCAGCCGCTCTCGGCTTCGGCCAGGTCGTGCAGATAATTGATATCATAGTGACGACTAAGCCCGCGGTAAACCTGGCGCTCATTGGGCTTGCTAACACCAGTCCAGACAGTCTTGTACTCGGCTTCGGCCACAGCGATGGCAGCTTTTAGCCAAGTTTTATCCGGATTATAACGGTGATAAACGTCAAAGATGAAGCTGGTTAGGAAGGGCGGCTGTGAACGACCGGTCAGATAAGTCCTTGAGGCGTTTGGGATAACTTTGAAACGTTTAAACAGAAAAAGTAAGTCCTCCAAGATGCCGCTGACTAGCTCCTGGTGTTCTTTGTCCAGCATGCCTTGCACCATGAAGAAACTGTCCCAGTAATACAGCTCGTTGTAGTCAAAGCCGGTTTTGGTCCGGTAAGACGGAACCAGATACGGCTTGGGCAAGCCGAGCAAGCTCTCGTCATCCTGAGGGTGAAAGCGTTCGACCTTGGTCCAATATGTCTTAATGTAGTCTCGAGCCGCCGCAACATCTTCTGCAGTCAATTCTGTATCTGGACGGAATGACAGTTGCAGGGTCTGGCTGACAATAGCTTTAGCTTTTTTGAAAGGCGGCATACTTTCCAGCCTACGGCGGTAAACACGGCAGGTCAAGGTTGCGCCTGTCCAGCCAGTGGCGTAGAGTAAAACTAAGTTTAACTAAATAAGGATACGAAATGTCAATCAAACCCAATGAACGAGGTTTCAGTACAGTTGAAACCGCTTTACTTGTAGTGGTTGTGGCGTCTATTGGCCTGATTGGTTGGTACGTCTACCATGTCCGCCAAACCACCAATAAGTCCTACAATGCCGCAAACAGCAGCAGCGTGCAGCCGAACTTTGGTACTAAGAAATCGGTTGCCACCGGCGACACCAGCAACACCAGCCTTCAGAGCGACCTGCAGTCAGCCACTTCGGCCGCCAACCAGGGCAACAAGGATATGTCTACCGCCAACGGCAGCCTGAACGACCAATCAACCTTAACCAGCGTGCCGCAGTAGGCTAGAGAGGAATATTTCATGAAAAATTACATCCGACATTCCGCCTACGGCCTGGCTAGCACGATTACTTTGATAAGTTTAGCCGTATTACCTGCCAGCGCAGAAGTAACTGCCAAGTCTCGCGCCAATACAAATGCCGCTGGTGATCAGGCCAAGCTGCAACGCATCATCAACCGCGGTAATAACGAAATTGAACGCCGTATAAGTACCCTCCAACATCTAACTGACAAACTAAGCAGTGCTTTCAAGCTTAGCGACAGCGACACAGCTGCATTGACCAATGAAGTCAATGGTGAAATTGATAGCTTAAAGGCTCTCAAAACCAAGCTGGACGCGGATAATACGGTAGCTGATGCCCAAAACGACGTCAAAACTATCATTACTGAATACCGGGTGTACGTCTTGATAGCTCCAAAAGTCCACCTAGTCAAAGTCGCCGCTGACCAGCAAGCTGCAGAAACCCGTCTGTTAGCCCTGATCCCTAAACTAGAAAGCCGCATAAATGACGCTAAATCAGCTGGCAAAAATGTTACCTCACTCGAGAGTGGACTGGCCGATATGAAAGCCCGGCTGGCCAAAGCCCAACCGCTTTCCAGCGACGTTGAATCCAGCGTGATTAACCTCCAGCCTAGTGATTACAACAGTGACCACACCATCTTGAGCAGTTACAGAGATAAACTAAAGACCGCCCAGACTGATATCCAGGCGGCCGTCAGTGATGCTAAGAGCATCGTAAACGCGCTAAAGAACCTCTAGTAGCGAGGTCGCTCTTCGCGCGGGCGGGCCTCGTTGACCACGATGGCGCGGCCATCAAGATCCTTGCCATTGAGTTCTTCAACGGCCTTCTTGGCCTCTTCGTCGCTGGACATTTCGACGAAGCCGAAACCCTTGCTACGATTGGTTTCGCGGTCAACGATAACGTTGGCCGATACTACCGTGCCAGCCGAAGCGAAAAAATTCTTCAGGCTGTCGTCATTAGTTGCCCATGCCAGGGAACCAACAAATAATTTAGTTGCCATATTACTCTCCTACTGTGACCGAGGTAACTGGCAAAAGTTAGCTGCGCCTCATGAACACGTACTTTAAACTTATTTACTCTAGAACCTAACGGGACCGTTATTCGCAGCTTTTCTAGCACCGCTAGTATAACAGGCACTGACATATTGCGCAAATCCAATTAAAATATTATAATAAGTACAATGCATGCCGAGGAAAGCCCAATTCGCCAGGATTTTGAAGATACGGTGCCTTTTGAGCGCCGTGACGTCAGTGGCGGTTCGCAAATTTTTATCTCTAAGAGTGCGCGTTCTTATGGTATGTCAGTAATCCATGGACAGATTATCTACACTGCGGATACCGAAGAAGGGTTCCAAGAAGGTGCACAAGAAGTCAGGCAAGAGGGAGAATGGTTTTATGTTTCATCTGCATTCAGCCCGAAGCTAGTAGATGGTAAATCTCCACAAACAGAAGCTATAAAAGATTATCTCGGTCAGCCACACGTTAGTACTCTACGTCAAATTATTGAAGACTACCGACGCCGGCGATTAATCAAAAGGTTACCAAAGGGCTTACGGCCTAATCAGCACAAATAGCTAATTACTGCTGAATAAATCGTAATCATCCTGGCTAATGTTAAGATTGGCAGCCTGAAGGTTGGATTTGAGGTGGTCGATGGAGAGGGTACCAGGGATTGGCAGCATCATCGGTGAGCGCCTAAGGAGCCAAGCCAAGGCGATTTGCTGAGGCGTAGCCTGATATTTTTGAGCCAAGTCAGCGACAAGTTTTTGGACTTCGGCTGGCGCATCGCTAAGACCGCGCAGCGGGAAGTATGGTATGAAGACGATGTTCTGCTCCGTGCAATAATCAACGACGGCTTCGTGCCGGCGAACGGCTAGGTTGTATTCGTTCTGGACACTGACGATTGGCACGACTTTTTGCGCCTGCTTAATCTGCTCGACAGTAACTTCTGATAGGCCGATATGCTTAATATGGCCTTCTTCCTGGAACAGTTTCAACATACCGACGCTGTCTTCGATCAGCACGTCAGGATTGACACGGTGCAGTTGGTATAGGGCAATACAGTTGGTCTGCAAGCGCCGTAGGCTTTCTTCCAGGAAACCGCGCAGTTGGTCGGGTGTGTCGTCGTTCCAGCCACCCTTGGTAGCAATGACAAGGCCATTGCTATATGGCGCCAGGGCATGACCGATGGCGTTTTCGCTGGCGCCATTTTGATAACGATATGCAGTATCGATGAAGTTAATACCCATTTCTACGGCACATTGCAATAAATCATGTACTTCATCTGTATCTGTTATACGGTTCGTGCCTAGGCCTATACGATTAACCGTCAAACCTCCTAGCCTGACGGTGCCTGCTGTTGCCGCGGAAACTCTTTTTGTCACTGATTGGAGTGTAGTCCTCTTCGCCGTATCTGACAGTGAAAATCCGTACTCAAACAGAGAAGTATTCAAAAAAGCACCAGCTATTGCTGATGCCCATTTGGTGGAGCACCTCGAAAAAAGTTCACCCCTCATCTTTGATGAAATCAGAAGATGGCGGTATTTACTCTGGGATGACTATCTTTATTACAAACAAGAGAGGGAGCGACGATAGAGGTAGACTATCCCCTGAGGTTATTCACCCAGCTTAGTGACTGGCGTCTAGTTAACAACTTGTCCGTTGAATGTCCAGTGTCCGTTTTGATATTGTTCGTAGTTGCCGTCATGCCAAAATTGTGGCTCACCACAAGTATCTTGTGATTGGCGAGCAATTGGAACAAGTTCAGGGATTAGCCTATCGGCTATGCTAATTCTGTATGGCTTACCGTCAATCTTTGTCAACACTATACCAGTAGATGACAGCTCACCCCAACCACCGTTAGCTGGGTCACTTTTGTCTGTTTGATTTGTGTAATAGAAGCCTTTTAGCTGGCAGGTTTTTAGCAATTGTATTGCATCATCTTTAGATATTTCAGGGCTTGCATTATCAGCTGCAAACTGTTTTCGGCCTGCTTTGATTTGCTGTTTTACTCTCTGACTACTGGCATCGGTTTCCTTGGGTATAGCAACATTTATCAGGTAAAAATCGAATGCTCCGTAGATGAACAGGCCTAGTGAAAGCAATAATGATACGCAACACAAAATCAAGCTTTTTAAATGCGGTCTATACTTGACCATATAGATGGGCAGACCAACCAAGTTTATCAGTGCAACTATCCCGATTGCAGGAACAACAAAAGCAGCTAAACCGAGT
>CAZCXO010000060.1:0-5092 GCA_964502645.1 uncultured Candidatus Saccharibacteria bacterium | reverse complement strand
GTACCAAGATCGAGGTCAAGCCGCATTCCTTGGTCTGGCACTACCGGGCGGCTTCGCCCTACTACGCCCAAAAGTATAATGTCATCATCAAGCGCAATCTGCGCCGCTTACTCAAGCAGTACGGCCTGGAGCTGATGCAGGGTAACAAAATCCTGGAGATCAAAAACCCTCGCGTCAACAAGGGCGAAGCCGCCCGCCGCTGGCTTAACCAGCGCTATGACTTTGTCCTGGCCATCGGTGATGACAGCACTGACGAGGCTCTGTTCGCCAGCCTACCGAGCAATGCTTACAGCATCAAGGTCGGCCGCGGCCGCACCCAGGCCCTCTACCGCTTGCCAGCCGCCAAAGACGTCGTTAATCTACTGCGCAAACTTACTTAGGTAGTTTTTGGCAGCGGGGACAGAGGTGCGTGCCGCGGCCGGCAACACGTATCTTTTGAATCATGGTGTCAGGATGACGCGGACAAGGTTGGCCTTCGCGTCGGAAAACCCTGGCGAAACTTAAATAACTACCCTTCCTGCCCTCGGCATTGACGTAGTTCCTATCTGTTGAACCACCTTTTTCAATCGCCAGTTCCAACACGAACACCAATTCCTCATATAAAGTCCGAACCCTTTGCTTGGATAATTTTTTGACGACCGTATCGGGGTGGATTTTGGCACCCCAGAGCGATTCGTCAGCGTATATGTTACCGATACCGGCAATGACAGTTTGGTCCAGCAGAGCCGCCTTTATAGTAGTATTAGCCATCTTTTGCAATTGCTTATAAAGGTCCTGCCAATCAAAATCGGTACTCAGCGGTTCCGGCCCGATCTTGCGAAAGAAATCCAGGTTATCAACTTGCAGTGTGGGTATCAGCCGCATCCAGCCGAACTTGCGCTGGTCATTAAAGAACAGCTTGGCGCCACCGGATAAAGTCAATGTTACCCGGGTCGACTTGTCCGGCAGCTCACCTACCAGTGAACCCGTCGGATGGCCGGCGCCAAAATCAGCTTTAGGACTGCGGAAAACTAACTGGCCGGTCATTTTCAGATGTATCACAAGCGAATAATCACTGCTTAGGTCGATGATCAGCACTTTGGCCCGCCGCCCCACAGCCTTGATTTCAGCATTTAATAAAAAAGTTTGTACATCCTCGTCGGAATTCGGGAAGGATTTGGGCCAATCAAAATCAATGGCTTCGATCCGTAGTCCAGGCAGCAACTGGCTCAGTCCGGCCCGGATAATCTCAACCTCTGGCAACTCCGGCATAGGTTTATTTTAGCAAGTATAATGGGGTTATGGATTCATTGTTCGACATTCTAGGTAAGAAGGATTTTGACGAGCCGCCGGAGATGGCCAGTATCAAAAAGTACGTCCGCGACAAGTTCCATCAGGCTGTCGGTGTCCAGGTGCGCGAGCGTGACATCGTCATCATCGTGCCCAGTGCAGCCCTGGCTAATACCTTGCGGCTATGTGGCCCGGATATCAAGCGCCGCTGCCAGATCGACAAACGCCTGACCTTCCGCATCGCCTAACCTTGCAGCTTCCGCAAATCACTTTTCAGCTGGTTCAAGTCAGTATAAAGAACCCCTTTCATACCTGCCTCATGTGCTCCTATAACGTTGCGCTCTTGGTCGTCAACTAATAAGCACTCCTCTAGTTTGACGCCCAATTTTGTGACGACATTTTCAAATGCCCGTCGGTCAGGTTTAACAAAGCCGTTCTGGTAAGACAGGGCAACATAGTCAAATAAGTCCAGTTGCTCTTTGGTAAATATATGGGCTATGTAGTTGCCAGCTACGTTACTTAGAAAACCTAACTTATAGTTCGGTCTTATCTCTCTGATAAATTCGAACATGGCTTCATCCGGCACATTATGCTCGGTAGCCTTAGCTGCCTCGGATGTTGATATGCCTGCCAAGTGAGCTATAGCTTCGACAGACGCACGGTAACTCATCTGCCCTCCGTCAGCTTTTTGTCTGATTTGGCTAGCCCGTTCATATAGTTCAGGATCATGGCCGAAATGCTTGGCTTTAAATGGTAACCAAGCCTCAGTGGCAAGGACGCCAAAACAGTCGAAAACAATCGCTCTAATCACTCCTTAATTCTACACTGGCCTGACGATACGGTTTAAAGGCGGACGTTCTCAGTCAGATCGATATAATTCGGTACCTGGGCTTTGAACAGGGTCAGGGTCACGTCAACCAAGCCGCCGTATGTCTTGGGGCTGCCACAACTGGTTGCCCAGTAACGTTCGATGTCCTGGCCGTCCTGGGTCAGCCGAAAAACGTAGCGGGTGCCAAGTGGGCAGTAACCGCGTTCGTCCTTAAACTTGGGATCATTGTTACCCAGGGCGAAGCCGGCGTGTTGCAGCGCGAACAAGAAGTTGACATAGGCGTTCTCGTTGTTGGTAAAGGACTGCTGGCTGACTACTGAATCTTGGTAACCTTTGATGTGCTCGAAGGTCACTTCTTGGTTATCGACGGTGATGCGCACCGCCTGGTGCAGCTGGTCGGAATTAACAGGTCCATCAATCACCAACTGGGCCTGGGCTGTGGTTGAGGCATAGCTGGATAGCGGTTTGCCGCCGATCTGTTTGGGCTTGCTGCCACCACCGTGGAACAGCAGGAAAATCAATAGGAAAAAAAGCCCAAGAGCAGTCACGAAGGCGATAAAATAGCGCATATTTGACCTCACCGGAGTGATTACGCATATACTAACATTATTATGCTAATTTGGCAAGGAAGATTATCGATTATGTTATGAACTATAATGGATTCATGCGACTTACCTACCAGACAGGCGTAGCGACCTTGATACAATTCATCCTGGTCAGTTTCTTCACTCTCGGCAGCCAGACGGTTTCCACGATCTCAGACTGCAGCAAAGATGGCAGCAACTGCATCATCAAAGTCATCACGGCCATTGTCTTTTACATTGTCGTTGCCGTGTTTTTCGGCATTATCTGGATACTCGGCTACACCGCCCAGACGCGGCGCAGTAAACGCTGGACCCAGCTCTTAATCTGCTCTGAGGGCTTCGTATTCTTGCTAGCGGCATTCAGCCTCAAATTAAATCTGCACTCCCGCAGTACCAGCGGCGCGGTTGCCAGCTTTTTCATGCTGGTGATGACGACCTGGATCTTATCGCTAGCCTTCCGGCTGTTGCGGTCCCGCGGCGCCCGCGTCACCCGCCAGCGAACCCGACCAAGAATCAGTTCAACTTAGCCGTGTCGTATTTTCATGACCAAGATGGAAAGGCTGAAGAAAAATACCGGGCAGTTAGCCAGAATGATTATATGGTCGTGACGCAAAACGCCATAACATACCCATAAAGAAGATGAGCAAGAAAGACTGACAAAGGTCACCAGGGCCAGATCCCTGGTCTTTTTTGTTCTCATCACCTGAAGATATTGGGGAAACATATTGAAAACAGTCAGACCACCAGCAATTGCGCCAACCAGGCTCGCAATGTGCATGGCTTACAGCTCGCCCCAGTTGTTGCCGATGTCGGTGTCGACAGTCAGCTTAACCGGCAGCTTGTGGACATTTTCCATAGTGTCCTTGAGGAGTTCGGCAACGCGTTCGGCGACAGGGGCTGGACATTCGACCAGGACTGAGTCATGAATCTGTAGCAGTAGTTTGCAGTCATTGTGCTGAGCATTCAGTTTGTCGGCGATGGCGATCATGGCCAGCTTCATGATGTCGGCGGCCGTGCCCTGCAAGGGCATGTTGATGGCTGCCCGGAAGCCGGCCTCACGCACCGCGAAGTTGGATGATTTGACGTCAGGTGTTGGCCGGCGCCGACCGAACAGTGTCTCGACATAGCCCTGTTTTTCGGCCAGTTCACGGGTGCGCTGTATATAGGCCTTAATCTTGGGCCGGATCTCAAAATACTTGTCGATGAAGTTTTTGGCCGCCTGGAAGTCCATACCTGTCAATTGGCTCAAGGCATGCGGACCTTGGCCGTACATGGTGCCAAAGTTAACGGCTTTGGCATCGCGGCGCATCTGTTTGCTGACATCTTCCGGATCGCGGTTATAAACCTGGGCGGCCGTCATGACATGGACGTCAGCGCCGCGGTTGAACATGTCGATCAGGGTGGTTTCGCCGGCCAGGGCGGCTGCCAGCCGCAGCTCGAACTGCGAGTAATCAGCGCTGACCAAGTTCTTGCCCTTGCCGGCCACAAAGGCCGTGCGGATGCGGCGGCCTAGGTCGGTGCGCGTCGGAATATTTTGAAGATTGGGGTCGCGGCTGGACAGCCGCCCGGTCGGCGCCGTCGCCATATCATAAGTCGTATGCAATCTCGAATTTTTATCCACCTGCTGCGGCAGAGTATCGATATAAGTGTTTTTGAGCTTGGTGACCTCGCGGTATTGGGTGATCAGGTCGATGATCGGGTGTTGGCCGCGCAGCTTATCAAGCTCACTGGCCGCCGTACTGAAACCGGTCTTGCCTTTCTTAATTCCCTTGGTTGGCAGCTGCAATTTCTCAAACAGGACTTCTGCTAACTGGCCTGGCGACCCGATGTTGAACTCACGGTCGGCGTGGCCGTAAATCTGCTGCTCATAGTCCGAGATCATGTCCTCGACTTCGTCGGCGAACTTGACCAGGTACTTGGTATTCAGCTCGATGCCAGTCCGCTCCATATCGGCCAGCACCGGGATCACCGGCCATTCTATATTCTTGGCCAGCTTAGCCAGTTTGGGAATCTTTTTGAACTCAGCGGACTGTTTATCATACAGTGCTTTAACCACGGCGATGATTTCCGGTGCCCGGCTTATTACCTCATCTGTGTCCAGATCCTCGAACGGTGAACCTTCATAATCTAGCTCGGTCTGGGCCAGTTCGGTCATTGTTTGTTCACGGCTTAGGGAATTGAGCAAAAAAGCACCTACCAGCACGTCATGCCCGATTTCTGCCATTTCTTTGACGTCAAGTTCAAGCAGAATCTGCAACGTGGCCTTGAGGTTGTAGCCGACCAATGGGCGGACGCCATGAAAATTAGCGGCCACGACCTTGGTGTCGACTTTGCGCAGGTCGATCGTGTAGCATTGCTTGCCGTCAGGGCTGAGAATCAGCACCTCCGGCCGCTGGCCATGCTTGCCGGC
>CAZCXO010000059.1:0-5221 GCA_964502645.1 uncultured Candidatus Saccharibacteria bacterium | reverse complement strand
ACCCGCCGCGAGACGGTGCCGAACTCATCATCACGTATTTGGGCGCTATGATAGGCCAGGAGCGCAAAAACGGCTACGATCAAAAGTTCATACATGCCTAACTATTTTAACATGCTTAGAAGCTGAGCATCAGGTTGGTCAGGACCAGCTTGGGCTGGGCGTTGGCTGCTAAGGCTTCCCCGGACTGGTACGAGGCTTCCAAAATCGATTGCCAACGGGCGGCTTTCTTGTCGGTGGCCGTGCGTAAACTGACATGGGCCATCTGTTGTAGGATAAACACGATGTCTTTGGCCAAGTCTTTTTGCCTGGCTATTTCGTCGACCTGCAAAAGCCGCTCATAGACAGTCTGATTAAGCAGTTGGCGGGCACGTTCAGTGGCCTGTATCAGCGGATGTTCAGCCTCTGTCAGCAAAGCGCTCATAAGCCCTGGCAAGCCGCCGCTGACGGCATATGCCTGAGTGATAGCTGAATCTTCAAAGTTATCGGTTTGGAAGTGCCCGTCCAGCAATTGCTTGGGCGGTTTTTTAACAGATATGATCTGTGCCCTCGAGCGGATGGTCGGCAGCAATGATTGTTCACTATCGACAGTCAGCATGATTAGGGTACCATCAGGCGGCTCTTCAAGTGTTTTCAAGAGTGCGTTTTGGGCCTCGAGGCTTAGGGACTGGGCGCCTTCGATAATAACTACCCTGTTATTTGTCTGGTCTCTGGGCACTTTGAGGCTCAAGAAGTGCTCTAATTCCCGGACAGACTCAATGCCTAGTGCCGTTTCCATTGATAAACGCAAATGATACGGATAATCCTGTAGCTTGTCCTCAGGCAAGTCCAGAATCGTGGCCGCCAGCCAGTTGGCCAGTGCAGTCTTGCCGCTGCCGGTCGGACCGGCCAGGATCAGAGTCTGGGCCGGTTGCTGGGTAAAACCGGTCAGTTCCTGTTCGGTGACGGGGTGCAGAATCAGGTTCATGCCAGCTGCGCCGCGAAATCTTTTGGCGCCGGTACTTCGAAAGTCCGCCTCTGTTTGTTTGGCAAGGTGATCTCCAGGCTTTGGGCATGCAAGAAAAGCCTTTCAGCCTTCGGGCCGTCATATAGTGCGTCGCCAACAATCGGATGGCCGATGTGGGCCAGGTGAACACGTAATTGGTGGGTCCGCCCTGTCGTAGGCCTCAGCTCCAACAAGCTTAAATCACCATTCGTCTTGAGGACTTTGTAGGCCGTCACCGCCGATTTACCCCTGTTACCAACTCGAAAAGTCTGCGGCTTGCGCGGGTTGCGTTCAATCGGCATGTCGATGATGGCCTCAGGGTTAGCCGGCACGCCTTTAACGATGGCCAGGTAAGTTTTCTTGGCTTTGCGATCCGAGAATTGCTTTTGCAGCCAACTCAGCGCCTCGGGCGTTTTGGCGGTAATCATGACACCGCTGGTGGCGCGGTCCAGCCGATGCACGATGCCGCTGCGTTCACCGCTCATGCCGACTAACTTCGGCTCCAGCCAAGTCGCGACTGTCGGTTCAGGATTAAATTCACCCTTGCTGTGCGTCAGCACACCGACCGGTTTATTGATGACCACACAAGCCTTGTCTTCATAAATGACCGGCAACGTGAGTTTCGGGCCTTGGCTTTCGGCCTGCGGGTCAAAGTCAATTTTCACTTTGTCTGCGGCCTTCAGCCTGTAGCCTGGCTTGGACTGCGTCTCACCGTTTACTGTCACCTTGCCCCGTTCGACAAGCTTGGCGGCAAAGGCCCGGCTGATCTCCGGAATCTGATCGACGACATATTTGTCCAGCCGCATTATCGAAGGCCGACGGCTTGTTGGACTTTCAAAAGGGTGGCGGTGGCGATTTTGTTCATCTCGGCCTCGCTGGCAGCCAGCTTCTGTTGGATTGAATCTTCATTAACTTGAGCCAACTTATCCTGGAAAGCAGTCAGGAATTCAGCCACTTTATCACTTACGGCGGTCTTGAGAGCGCCATATTGCGGCTGGCCGATGAATTCTTCTTTGTTACCGCCGAACAAGGCCAAGATATCCAACAGGTTGCTGATACCTGTTTGTTTGCTGTAGTCATATTGGACCTTGCCCAGGCTGTCGGTCTCAGCGCCCATGATTTTCTGCCGGGCGTCGTCAGGCGAATCGGTCAAGAAGATGATACCCTTGCCGCTGGCGGTACTCTTGCTCATCTTCTTGGCCGGATCTTGTAGGTCCCTGATCCTTAGCCCCTGGTCCTTGCCAAAGAACTCGTGCTGCTCCTTGACCGGCTTGGGCACCACGAACAGCTCACCGAACCGCTTGTTCAGCCGCTCAGCGATGTCGCGCGTATATTCTATATGCTGGGTCTGGTCATCACCGACTGGCACATAGCTTGCCCCATATAGCAGGATGTCAGCCGCCATCAAAGCCGGATAATTGAACAAGCCGGCGGTGACCCGTTCATTGCCTTCCTTAGCCACCTTATCCTTGAACTGCGTCATGCGCGACAGCTCGCCAAAACCGGTGAAGCAATCCAGGATCCAGCCCAGTTCGCTATGGGCCGGGATGTAGCTCTGGCGGTACAGCTGCACATCAGGATTGTCCAGCGGCAGCCCGGCCGCCGCGAATAGCTTCAGGTTTTGCATGATGCTGGCTTGCAGCCCTTTGTGTTCAATCTCCGTCGTAAAGCTATGCAGATCAGGCACGAACAGATTGACCTGGTACTCCCCGGCCTTCTGTTTGGCCATATCAATGATCGGCAGCAATGCCCCCAGATAATTTCCAATGTGGAGGTCGTTATTGGCCCTCAAACCAGTCAATATGACAGGCTTACTCATAGTTGAATCCATTATAGCTGAGCTTTGGGCTAAGATACAAAGTATGTACTCGGACTCTCAGGGGGTGGTGTTTGCACATCAACTGAAGCCAGTGCGCCGAGAGTTTCTGCCCTTATTGCTTGCCTCATTATTCTTGAAGCTGTGGCTCGAGCCGCAGGGTCGCTATTTTCGACTCTAACCTCTGTTGCTAACTGTTCTAAATGTCTGCTTCGATAGCGGATAACGATGTTGGTGCTATCACCGGTATCCACATTACGAATGCTGCCGATTGAAGAGAGGCCGGCTTTTCTTAAGCGTTCACGATTATCGCCTATGGGTTCGCCATCTTCTGCATCAACAGGTACTACCCCTGCGATACCAGGCTCGGCGCATGCAGCTATGACAGCAGCATGGCTATCGAGATAAATAATTTTCTCTCTGCCGAGCTCATGGGCTAAGGCTGTGTCGCCGCTGCCCTCCGGGCCAAGCACAGCTACATACTCAATGCCGTTATCATCCATCCTCAATCTAGCTAAGTCTATATGGTTTTGGCGTTGTGATTCTCTTGCTTCTTCTTGTGGTGTCATATTCTCTCCTTAAAATTAAAAACCGCCTGGGTGGCGGTTTGGTTCTCTTGCTTGGTTGTTACTTATGCAGACATGCAGAGCTTACCGCCACGGGATTGTGCCGGAAAGAACCAATACTGGTTAGTCTGCAAATTTGACATAACAGATAGAATACACCTTATGTCAAGGGTTGTCAAGCTGCTGATTAGCGCTTGGTGAACTGGCGTTGCTTGCGGGCGCCGCGCAGGCCGAACTTCTTGCGCTCTTTTTCGCGCGAGTCGCGGCTGAGCAGGTCAGCGCGTTTAAGAGTGCTCTTGAGGTCTTCGTTCATGGCGGTCAGAGCCTTGGCAATGCCGAGACGGATAGCCTCGACCTGGCCTTCGTGGCCGCCACCGGAAACGACAGCGCTGACATCGTATTTGTTGACCAGATCAAGCAGTGTGAAGGGTTGCTGGAGCTTGCCGAGCAGGTACTTGCTGCCGCCGAGGTAGTCCTCGGCCGGCTTGCCGTTGATGATGATGGCGCCTTTGCCGGTCTGGAGCCGGACACGGGCCGTGGCGCTCTTGCGCCGACCTAAGCCGTAGAAGTAATTGTTGGCCATCAGGCAGTCTCCTTAAGTGACAGCGTGGTCGGCTGCTGGGGTTCATGCGGGTGCTCAGTGCCGGCGTAGACCTTGAGGCGCTTGAGGCGTTCGTCGCGCAGCTTGTTGACAGGCAGCATGCCCCGGACGGCGTGGCGGATGGCAAATGTCGGGTCCTTGGCCTGTTTTTCGTCGAGGGTGGCTGCCTTGATGCCGCCTGGGTAGCCGGTGTGGCGGTAATAGATCTTTTTATCAGCTTTGCCACCGGTAACGACGGTGTTTGCAGCATTGATAATGACGACGAAGTCGCCGCAGTCGATATGCTTGGTGAACTGGGGTTTGCCCTTGCCTGTTAACAGAGTAGCGACCCTGGTAGCTAAACGGCCTAGTGGAACCTCGCTGGCGTCAACCAGGTACCACTGGCGAGTGATGTCGCCGGGCTTGACGCTGTAGGTCTTCATTGCTTGGCCTCCTTGGCCTTGGGTGTTGGCTTAGTTGTTTTTGCAGCTTTTGCGGGCGGGGTCTTGGAAGCAGTTTTAGCTGTGGCGGTTTTCTTAGCCGCCGGCTTGGGGGCTTCGAGCCTGGGGTCAGGTTTAGCCGCTTTGGCAACAGGAGCTTCTTTGAGGCTATCTACAAAACTGATTCGAGCCATCAGGGTGTTGTCGCCGCGGCGGGCAGTGGTTTTTTCAATCCTTAAATGGCCGCTGGTTCGATCCTTGAGCTTGGGAGCGATTTCGTCGACCAGCTTGTGTGCGCTGGCTACGGTCTGGAGAGCGCTGATGACCTGGCGGCGGTTGTGCAGGTCGCCGCGCTTGGCCTTGGTGATAAGTCTTTCAACGTAGGGAACGACTTCTTTGGCTTTAGGCAAGGTAGTCTCGATGGATTCGTCACGGATCAGCGAATCAGCCAAACCCTTGATCAGGGCCCGGCGCTGGTCGCGCTCGCGGTGGAATTTCCTGCCTTGGTAGCCGTGGCGATGCATTTTACAGCTCCAGCTCCGCTAATTTCTCTTTGACCTCGTCTAAGGCCTTGCTACCGAAGCCTTTGAGGTCGCGCAGCTCGGCGTCGTTCAGGGCGAAAAGGTCGCGGATGGTATGGATGTCGTTGTTGATCAGTGCGTTGGTGGTACGGGCTGACAGGTTCAGGTCTTCTATGGAGGTGTTGAGAGCGGTTGATTCCTCGCCAAGCATTTCACTCGAGAACTCACCTTCTTGCAAAGTCCCGGATTCACTGCTGGTCTAGCCGCTGGTGACGCGGGTCTTGCCGGCCAGAGCCGTGTACTGATTAAGTAGTAT
>CAZCXO010000058.1:5215-5317 GCA_964502645.1 uncultured Candidatus Saccharibacteria bacterium | reverse complement strand
AATATGAACAGCACCGCCCGGGTGATTGCCAAGATTGAGACCAAGGCAGCGGTGGATAACATCGAGGCCATCGTCGAGGACAGCGATGCTGGCATGATCGCC
>CAZCXO010000058.1:0-5205 GCA_964502645.1 uncultured Candidatus Saccharibacteria bacterium | reverse complement strand
CCTGGCTGTCGAGACCCTGGCCGAGAGCGTACCGATCGTCCAGCGCCAAATCATCGGCCTGGGTCAACGCTACGCCAAGCCAACCATCGTCGCTACCCATCTGTTAGCCAGTATGAGCGAGGTGCCGGAACCGACCCGTGCCGAAGTCTCTGACATCGCTACCGCTGTCCTGGTCGGGGCGGACAGCGTCATGCTTAGTGACGAAACTGCCTCCGGGTCTTATCCGATTGCTGCCGTCAAAACCATGAAGCGGGTAATCCGCTACACCGAGCAGCACCAGCCGCTCAAAGTCAGCTTCCCAGGTAACGAACAGCACAGCCGGCAAGAGGCCATCAGCCAGGCCATCCTGAGCCTGGCCGAAAACGTCGGCGCCAAAGCCATCGTGGCTGAGACCAAATCCGGCGCCACGGCTCTCAACATAGCCAGCCACCGTTCTAAGATTCCTGTTATTGCCGTCACTAGTGATGACCGGACCGCGCAACAACTAGCGATAGTTTATGGGACCAAGTCCTATGTCCAGCCGGTCGACGCCAAGGCCGCTGTCAAGCTGACTGATTGGCTGCGCAAGAACAATGTCCTCAGCAAGGGCGATATCGTCGTAACCGCTTCTGGCCGTTACCCTGGCGTGGTCGGCACCACCGACACCATCAAGGTCCGCGTGCTAGAATAACCCTATGTTCACCAAAAAGACCATCCGTGACATCGATTTGCACGGTAAAAAGATCCTACTCAGGACCGACTACAATGTACCGGTCGAGGATGGCAAAATCACTGATGATTACCGTATCAAGAAGTCCTTGCCGACAATCCAGTACCTGCTTGACCGAAACGTCACGCTTATCATCTGTTCCCATCTTGGCCGGCCCAAAGGCGTTGACAAAAAGCTCAGCTTGGAACCGGTGGCCGCGCGGCTCAGTCATCTGCTAAAAAAACCCGTCCAATTCGTGCACGATTGTATCGGAGATAAAGCCGCGGAAGCTACCGGCAAATTAAGTAGCGGTGAGATCCTGCTGCTCGAAAACCTGCGTTTTCACGCTGAAGAAGAGGCTGATGATGACGGTTTTGCCAAACAGCTGGCCAGCCTGGCCGGTGATGACGGAGGCTTCGTACAGGATGGCTTCGGTGTAGTCCACCGGGCCCACGCCAGCACAGTGGCTGTTACTAAACACCTGCCATCAGTAGCTGGTTTATTGTTGGAGAAGGAAGTCGACACTATCACCGATGTCATGGAAAAACCTGACAAACCCCTGTTGGCCATAATCGGCGGCGCCAAAATCGCCGACAAGATCGATGTCCTGAACCGCCTGATTGAAATCGCCGACAGCATCGCCATCGGCGGCGCCATGGCCAATACTTTCCTGGCTGCCCAAGGTATCGATGTCGGTGACAGTTTATACGACAAAGGTGACCTGAATGAAGCCCGGAACATCGTCAAAGCAGCCGCTGACAAGGGCACCGACTTTTTGATTCCGACCGATGGTGTCGTCGCCACTGAGGTGGAACCCGATGCTAAGACAAGGGTAGTGGAGTTTTCATCGGATGTACTCAAGCCAAGTGAAAAAATTCTTGATATCGGGCCAGTTAGTGCCAGGCGAATCGCAGCGCTGGTGCCAAAAGTCCACAGCGTGGTCTGGAACGGTACCATGGGTGTGACCGAGATCAAAGCCTTCGCTGCCGGCACGGACACATTTATCAAAGCCCTGCTCGGCGAACACAGCCATAAACCGAAGACCCTGGTCGGTGGTGGCGACACGGCCGGCTATCTGGAAAACCGCCACTTGGTCAAGGAATTCTTCCATGTTTCCACCGGCGGCGGCGCCAGTCTGGACCTGATGAGCGGCCGCCCCTTGCCAGGTGTGGAAGCTTTGGAACCAAAATAGCGTACAATTAACATAAGCAGTATGAAACGTGCTCTGATCGTTGGTAACTGGAAAATGCACCTCAGCGTGGAAGAGGGCAGTTTGCTCGTTAAACGGCTGCAAGAGAAAATCACGCCCCACCAATCCGTCGAAGTTGCTGTGGCGCCTAGCTTTGTCAGCCTGGAACCTTTGAGCAAGATCACTGACCGCAAACTGTTACGCCTCTGCGCCCAAAACGCGTTTTATAAGGACGAAGGCGCTTACACTGGCGAAATCAGCTTCACCCAATTACGTGGCCTAGCTGAATACGTCATCATTGGCCACTCCGAACGTCGGATTTACTTCGATGAAAGTTTGGATATGGTCAGGGATAAAGTCCAGGCCGCAGTCCGTAATGGCATCACGCCGATTCTGTGTATCGGTGAGACTGGCCAGGAACGGGCGATCGGCGAAACCAAGCGGGTCATTCACGACCAACTGACAACGGCGTTATCCAACCTGACTGCCGAAGACGTCGAGGACATCGTCATCGCCTACGAACCGGTCTGGGCGATCAGTTCATTCGAGGGTAAGCTAGCCAAGCCTGATGACATCCAGAAAGTGCTGGTCCTGATCCGTAACACCATTAAGGAGCTATATGCTGACAAAGCTGCAAAAAGTGTCCGTCTTTTGTATGGCGGAAGCGTCGATGCTGACGTCGCACCAGGCTATCTCAAATTAGATGATTGTGATGGAGCTCTAGTCGGCAACGCTAGCCTCAACTACCACAAATTTGCCAGCATTGTCGAAGCTGCTTACAAGTTGCAGACCAAGGATACCAAAGATGGCTAATAAATCGGCGAAATCCGCCAAAAGCAAGGCGATCAACGACGTCGCCCATCCGGACAAGACACCGCCTTCGCCGAATTCCAAATCGGTTATCATCACCAACCGGCCGATCCTGAAGGATCCGATGGTGGTTGACGAGGCATCAAAGGAAAAAGTTGATCCGGCCCCCAAAAAAACCGTTACTAGAGAAAAGTTGATTGACCCTGTAACCGAACCGCTGTCCCACGACGGACCGGCCAAAGCGCCCAGTATCGCCCAATTAGCTGAGGCTGCCGCTGAAAAGGATAAGACCAATAAAGCTGCCGCTAAACCGGAAACTAAAGATGAAAAGCCCACCGAAGATGAAAAACCGGAACCTGAAGCAGCTGAAAAGACCGAAGCGGATGAGGAGGACGATGATAGTGGTTCGACAGACCGGCCAGATGAAGCCAAGGTTAATGATAAGGAACTGGAAGCAAGAGCCGCGGCTGAGGCCAAACGTGAAGACGCCATTGAGAAACTGGTCGACAGCAAACAGTATTTCTTACCCATAAACAGCGTTGAAAAGCGGCGGTCGCAGCGGTTCGTGGCGCTGGGTATCCTGCTGAGCATATTGCTGATACTGGCCTGGGCGGACATCGCCCTCGACGCCGGCCTGATCCAAATCAGCGGTATCAAGCCAGTGACCCATTTCTTTTCGAATTAATGAACAGATCACTCCTAAGCCGTCATTCTTGCTAGAATGGTAAGGTGTTAGACAAACTTTTAGAGGGGTTGAACCCGGAGCAGCGGCGGGCCGTCGAGACGACGGAAGGGCCACTGTTGATCCAGGCCGGTGCGGGTTCTGGCAAGACCCGGACCCTGACCCATCGCATCGCCTATCTGATTGCCCAGCGCAAAGCCACACCTTATAACATTCTGGCTGTGACCTTTACGAACAAGGCAGCTAAGGAGATGCGCCAGCGGGTGGCACGGCTACTTGGCGAAGACGCTGACAAGCGCAGCTTCATGCCTTTCATCGGTACCTTCCATAGCATTTGTGTCCGGCTGCTGCGGCAGGACGGCGAGCATATCGGTATCCCGCGCAGCTTCGTGATCTTCGACGAAGCTGACAGACAAGCTGCGGTCAAACAGGTCAGCAAGCGGCTGATGATTGACGAAAAGACCTTTCCGCCGCGCCTGATCAGCAGTTTGATCAGTTCTGCTAAAAACGAAGTCCTGTCGGCTGAGGAATATGCCGCGACGGCAACCACACCTGCTCAACAGGTCGCGGCTAAGGTTTATCCGTTGTACGAGCAAGTTCTCAAACAGGCATCAGCTTTGGACTTTGACGACCTGCTCATCAAGACTGTCCATATGCTTGATTCCCAACCGGCACTTCGGCGTAAGTGGCAGCAGCAATTCAAGTACATCATGGTCGATGAGTACCAAGATACTAATACGGCCCAGTATCAATTAGTTAACATGTTAACTAATGATTCGAAAAACATAGCTGTGGTCGGTGATGATTGGCAGAGCATCTATAGCTGGCGCGGCGCTGACTTCCGCAACATCCTGCGCTTTGAACAGGACTACCCCGATTGCACGGTCATCAAGCTGGAACAGAATTACCGCAGTACCAAACATATCCTGACTGCCGCCCAGGCCATCATTACCAAGAACCTCCAGCGCAGCGACAAAAAACTCTGGACAGCTGCCGGTGACGGTTTACCGGTCCAGATCTTACAGGTCGCTAACGATCGGACCGAGAGTGAAACGATTATCCGGCGTGTTCGGCTCGGTATCAGTAGTCAGCGCCGTTATTCTGACTATGCGGTGTTGTACCGCACCAATGCCCAGAGCCGCTCGGTCGAGGAAGCTTTTGTCCACTACGGCATACCATATAGGGTAGTTGGCGGCGTGCGTTTCTATGACCGCAAAGAAATCAAAGATGTCCTGGCCTATCTGCGCCTGATTTTCCAACCGGAGGACAGGGTCAGCTTTGACCGTATAGTTAACGTGCCGACCCGAGGACTGGGGCCTAAGAGTCTGCAGACCTTCTTTGCCTGGCAGGAAGTTCAAGGTTTAACTCTGGACCATGCCTTACGCCAGGCTAATGAATGCCCTAACCTGACGCCCAAGGCCCGGCAGGCTTTCAGCGACTTGGGTGATACTCTGGATTCATTACGGAAAGTAATTGACGACGCCAGCATCACCGGTCTAATTGACTCCCTGCTGCGGCGCTTGGACTATCTGCATTACCTTGATGATGGCTCGCCGCAAGGCGAAGCTCGCCAGGAAAACGTCCGCGAATTGCTCAGCGTCGCCCAAGAGTACCAGGACATCGGTCTGGAGGGTTTTCTGGAAGAAGTAGCCCTGTTAAGCGACCTGGACAACACTGATTTTAAAGGTGATGCCGTGACCTTAATGACACTGCATGCCGCCAAAGGCCTGGAATTCCCGGTTGTTTTCATGATCGGGTTGGAAGAATCCATCTTGCCGCATTCCCAAGCACTCTATGACCAAAGCGAAATGGAGGAGGAGCGTCGGCTTTGTTATG
>CAZCXO010000057.1:0-5339 GCA_964502645.1 uncultured Candidatus Saccharibacteria bacterium | reverse complement strand
CGGACGTACACTCTTTCCCTACCACGACGCTCTTCCGATCTACTCGCCATTCGGTATCGCCGCCGGTTCACTGCCAACCAGCAAGCATGTAGCTGGAGCCTTTCAGCGCGGTTTCGACGTCGTCAACTACAAGACCCAGCGCAGCGTGCCGTTCCCGGTCAATGAATTTCCAAATGTAGTTTACGTCGATGTTGACGGCGATCTGACCCTGGAAAAGGCCTCCAAACCCCTGGTCGGCCACACCAGCACCAACAAACCGCTAGAGAAGCTGACCATTACTAATTCTTTCGGCAACCCCTCGCGCGGACCGGACTTCTGGGTAGAGGACATGAAAAAAGCCGTGGCCGCCCAAGGCAAGGGCCAGCTGTTGATCGCCAGTGTCGTCGGCACCATCCAACCCGGCTTTTCTCAACAAGAGTACTACGACGACTTTGCTGAAACAGCTAAATTAGCCTCTGGGGCAGCTGTGGATGTCATCGAGGTCAATCTGTCGTGCCCGAATGTCGCCAGCGAGGGTATTCTCTGCTACAGCCATGACGCGGTTGTGAGCGTAGTGAGTAAAACCAAAAAAGTCATAGGCAATAAGCCTTTAGTTGCCAAAATCGGTTATTTCTCACCTGATCAGCAGGAACTGATAGAACAAATCGTTCTTGATACTGCACCTTATGTCTCAGCCTTCTCGGCCATCAATACTATTCCAGCCGCCATCGTTGACGGGCAGGGAAAGCAATTACTGCCAGGGGGAGGCAGGCTCAAAAGCGGCATGTGTGGCGCCAGCATCAAATGGGCCGGCCTGGACATGGTCAAACGCCTGGTCAAGCTGAGAAAAAAGCATAATCTGAAGTTCGAGATCATCGGCGTTGGCGGCGTCATGACACCCAAGGACTTCCAGGAATACCGCCAAACTGGCGCCGACGTTGTCCAATCCGTCACCGCCGCCATGTGGAACGACCAGTTAGCCGCCCAAGTCAAAACTACATTGCAGGATTCAAAGACTTAATAAGTTTTTCGACAAGGGCTTTCGGTTCACTGTCAAAGATTATTCTGCCTTGGCCGGCTTTGGAGATTTTGCGTGTGAGGGCAGGCAGTTCGTCAGCGATACCATCAGTACCAGTTAGAATTGCAACTGTTTTTTGGAAGTCCACAAGATTAGTAAATTCGTTCAGAGTGCCCCAGCGACCAGAGATAATAATACCTGCATCACAAGTAGCAGTTGAAATGACATTGCGATATTTCTTACGGGCTCGGTCATTATCATTAAATGGAAAATCTTGCGGTACATAGATTAGCTTTTGATAAATACTAGTGTCATCATCGGGGTATTCTTCATGGTGTGAAGCCTCATCCAAAGCTGAAGCAAATCCCCAGACCTCAGCCCCTTTAGCAGCAGCCGTTTTGGCAGCAGCGTACGGCAGACCGGGACAAGCTCCTGTAATAACAACTACTTTATCCCCGTACTCGCCAAGAGCTTCACCAACCTTTTCAGCCAAAGGTAGCAAATGGTGGTAATTGCCGGCGCTTGAACCATAAACACCAATTTTGATTTTCCTGCTCATGATAGGATCCTGCCAGTGCCGGGCTTGGCCAGGGCTTGGCCGTTTTCGAAGGCGGTTTGGCCGTGGAGGGTGACTTTTTGGACTTTGCCGATGACACGGCGGCCGGCGAACGGTGACCAACTGGCTTTGGTCAGGAGATCCTCATTCTTGATTTCATATTCTGACATATCAACTTCTACCTTGGTATTATCATCTGTTTTTATGTCAAATATCTCCGCCGAGCGGTCATGTAGTTTTTCAATTAATTGCTTGCGGGTTAAGCGTCCTTCCGCCTCGGCTGTCAGCATCAATGGTAGTGTAGTTTCCAAACCGGGTACGCCGAAGGGCGGACTGTCGCTGTCTTTTTCGACTTTGGTGTGGGGAGCATGGTCCGATTCCACGATGTCGATGTAGTTCAGATGTTGCCAGATGAAATCCTGGTCAGTCTTAGGCTTCAAAAACGGCTTCATGTAGCCATAAGGTCCAAGTTTTTCGGCATCCTTATCTGTTAAGAAGAGGTGGTGGGGGGTTACTCCACAAGTAATGGGTAGGCCGGCGTCCTTGGCTCTTACAATGAACTCTAATTCGGCTCGACTTGAAAGATGGCAGATGTGAGTTCGTTTGAGCACGGTTTTGAGCGTCGACTCAACCAAGTCTGAGACGTCCTCCTCAGCATGGAGCAGGATCGGCTTATCACTGGGCCAGGCCTTGTAGATGTCGATCAGCTTGTCCTTGTCGATGATGAAACCGCCAGTGGTCATGTTCAAGTAGACCTTGAGACCCTTGACCTTGTTGATGACCTTGGGGAATTCGTCAAAGTTGTCGCCCAGCGTGCCAAAGTGGAAGCCGATATCGCAGACAGTCTTGGCCTTGGCGCTGGCGATCTTTTCTTCTAAGCGGGCCAGGGTAGTGATCGGCTGGGCGTTGTTGGGCATGTCCATGACGGTGGTAAAGCCGCCGGCCAGGGCCGCCGAGGTGCCGGTAAAAAAGTCTTCTTTATGGGTTTGGCCCGGATCGCGCAGATGCACGTGAGGGTCGATAAGCCCAGGCAAAGTGATAGTAGCCATTGGCCACATTATACGTTAGACTATGATGCAATGAAGCATGTGTTATCTGTAAAGCAATTTGCCGATAAGACACTGCTGGGCTCTTTGTTCAAAAAAGCCGACCAGTTCCAGGCCATGTCTCCAGCTGATTACCCGGAACCTCTTAAACATAAAACGATTGCGACCGTCTTTTATGAGCCGAGCACCCGTACCAGACTATCTTTTGAAGCTGCCATTCAAAACCTCGGCGGCAATGTCATCAGCACTGAGAACGCCGGCGAATTTTCATCTGCAATGAAAGGCGAAAGCCTGGAGGACACTGTCAAGGCTATCAATGCCTTCGCCGACGGTATTATCCTGCGACATCCCGAAAC
Organism: uncultured Candidatus Saccharibacteria bacterium; assembly: GCA_964502645.1. Taxonomy (GTDB): domain Bacteria; phylum Patescibacteriota; class Saccharimonadia; order Saccharimonadales; family UBA4665; genus CAZCXO01. The sequence continues at coordinate 2,384 of CAZCXO010000057.1, read as the reverse complement.
CGGCTCAGCCGAAAAGGCAGCTTCGGTTTCAAAAGTACCAGTCATAAATGCCGGGGACGGAGCGAGCGAGCATCCCACCCAAGCCTTACTTGATGTCTATTCCATCTTCCGGGACAAGGGCAAATTTGATGGCCTTAAAATAGCCTTGGTCGGGGATTTGCTGTATGGCCGTACCGTGCATTCATTAATACCTCTGCTTGCGCTTTATGATGTTGAATTTTACATGATAGCGCCTGACACCTTACAAATGCCTAAGGGGTATTTGGACCAACTTGATAAGCAATCCGTGCCTTATAAGTTGCTAAATAGTTGGCAAGATATAATCGATCAGCTGGATATTCTTTATATGACAAGGATTCAGAAGGAGCGTTTTAAGTCTGAACAGGAATACCAGAAGCATAAGGGCAGGTTTATTTTGAAACCGGCTGATGCCAAGAAAATGAAATCCGATGCCATAATCCTGCATCCGCTGCCACGAGTTAATGAAATTGACCCCTCAGTAGATGACGATCCGCGGGCTAGATACTTCGAGCAGGTGCGGAATGGGCTTTTCGTGCGTATGGCTTTATTGGATAATATTTATGCTAAACATGGTAAAATTAAGGCATGAATCGCGCGGGAGAGAATGTTCGTCTTAAGCTCTTGACTGGCCGTGCCCACCCGGAATTGTCAGATGAAATCGCCAAGGAGATTGGCGTCAAGATCAGTCCGGTACGGCTTGATAACTTTGAGAACGGCGAGATCCGGGTCAGGTTCAACGAGTCGGTCCGGGGCGACGACGTCTTTATCATCCAGAGCCACGGCAAGCGCGTCCACGAATGCATTTTTGAGCAGCTACTTATGATCGATGCCAGCAAGCGGGCCTCAGCCCGCAGCATTACGGCTGTATGCCCCCTCTTGAGTTACGCCCGCCAGGACCGCAAATCGGCCGGGCGCGAACCGATCAGTGCCCGCCTGGTCATCGACCTGTTCGCTGCCGCCGGTGCCGACCGTATCATGAGCGTCGATTTGCATTCCGGTCAGACCCAAGGCTTCTTCAACGGGCCGTTCGACCACTTGATCGCCATGCCCCTGTTCAAGAAGTATGTCAAAGAGAATCTGGGCAAGGACCTGGTCTTTGTGGCGCCGGATGCCGGACGGGTAAAGATGGCTGAACGCTACAGCAGCTCACTCGGCACTGACATGGCCGTCATGCACAAGGTCCGTTCTACCGAGAAAAATAACGCCGTCGAGGCCAAGCGCCTGATCGGTGACGTCGAAGGCCGCAAGTGTATCATTGTCGACGATATGATCGACACCGCCGGCACCTTCTGTGCCGCCGCCGACCTGATCAAGGAGAAAGGCGCCAAGGAAGTCTATGGACTGGCCACTCATGGCATCTTCTCCGGCGAGGCCTTCCAACGGATTGAAGATTCAGCTTTCAAGCGTGTCGCCGTCACCAACACCGTGCCCGTCGATCCTCAGGGTGTCACCAAGAAGGTTGACGTCCTGTCGGTAGCCAAATTAATCGCCGATGCCATCCAAGCTGTCGCCCAGGGCGGCTCCGTTTCAGCCCTGTTCGAAGGCCAAAACCAGATTTAATCCCAGATATAAGATGCTTGATTATTTCGGCTTGTCCGAGTATGCTCTACCTTGGTATGTCGCAAAAAAGGACCGGTTCACTGGATGTGATCGTCGGCTTGCAGCGGGGGGACGAAGGCAAGGGACGTTTTGTCGATCTCCTGGCAACTGATTATCAGGTTATTGCCCGCGCTAACGGCGGTGCCAATGCCGGCCATACCGTTGTGCCCAAAGGCGACGGTGAACATATTGCCTTACATCAGATTCCGTCCGGCGTGGCCTACGATGGCAAACTGAACATTGTCGGCAACGGGGTTTATCTTGATCCACCACGCTTAATCGAAGAGATGGCGACTATTCGGGCCGCCGGCATGAGTGTTTCGCCCGACAACCTGCGCATCAGTAGCGCCGCACATTTGGTGTTGCCACATCATATTATTCTAGATGGTCTGCGCGAATCCGGTCCTGACGCGCAAGGCAGCACCAAGGTCGGTATCGCCTTCGTGGCTGCTGATAAGTACCTGCGGGAGGGGATTCGCCTGGAATCACTGGCTACCCCAAGTGTCCTACTTGATCATGTCATTGACGGCTTACGAAAAGTTAACGACAAGTTGCCAAAAGCCGAACGCCAGACGCCTGCCGAGATCGAAAGAACGGCCAGGGAGTGGCTGAAAGCCAGCCAGGAACTGAAGCCCTACCTGGATGACACAGCCTCGATTGTCAATGAACACCTCCGAAAAGGTGATAGGGTGCTGGTCGAGGGTGCCCAAGGCTCATGGCTGGAGAGCAACCACGGCATGTATCCGGCGGTAACTTCTTCAACC
>CAZCXO010000056.1:0-5340 GCA_964502645.1 uncultured Candidatus Saccharibacteria bacterium | reverse complement strand
CTGCTGATCCAACCGATAAAGTCCAACGTCGAGCTTAAAATTCAGCCCCGTATCTGTATTATAGCACTTTTGCTTAATTATGCCAATCAGACGTTTGGTATTGTGCTATGATTACAGATAATTATTAGTGAATTAAAACGAAAATAATGCTGCGCCTCCATAAAACCAAATTATCTTTGACGATCACGATGTTTTCGGCAGTGCTTTTTGTAATCGTTATCGCTATTATCGGCGGTTCAGAAAAGATCGATGATGGACAAGCCGCCACTGCCACGATCAATGGGGCTAGCCAGGCGGTCTGCAGCCCCAGCCCCTGCTCACCTGGTACGGTTCCCGACTCAACAACAAATGTAGTTAACTTGGGTACTATCAACAATGGCAGCGCCGACCAAACACGAACCTACGGTTACTATATTCCCAATAATCTGGTCCATGACGGCTCAGCCTCTGGCAAACCCGCGGCAGTCTTTGACCTCTCAAGGACGGGCTGTGGTACTGGAGGGGCAAATGGCGAATACCTTAACTCTCAGATGGGACCGGTAGCAGATGCCAACCGCTTTATTATTATCGAACTGGAGTGCGCCTCTGGGACCATCAATTGGATGCATCCAGAAACAGATTGCGGTGGCGCTAATGGAGTCAATGGAGGTGGTATCTGTGATGCCTCGACAGCACCAAGTGATGAACCTTATATAAAAGCAGCCGTAGCTGATGCCACTACCCGGTTTCATCTGGATTCCTTGCGCCGTTACCTAGTCGGAGGATCGTCTGGAGCTAATATGACTCGAGATGCGATCTGCAGTAAATCTACTACACCACATAATTCAACGCTTTTTAGGGGCATTATGACGATGGGGGGCGGTGCGAATGCTCTTTTGAATACTAAGTCTGGAGTATGCCCAAGCGGCGATAAAACGACATTCTGGCTGGAAATTATGGGCACAGCCAACCAATCCGACCCCTATAACACCTTGAACATACCGCAGGGCTGCACCAATAACTGTGATCATACGATTCTAGGGTTCGACGACACCCGCAATTGGTGGTCGAACTACCTTGGCAATTGCAGTTCGCCCGTACATTCAACAACTGGCTCAGGAGTCTTAAGTGATATTTATAACTACAGCTGCAATGATGGTAATTCAATGTCACCATTCTTTGAAGCCGCTTCTGTTACTAACGGCGGGCACATGTGGTGTCGCCTGGACAGCAAGCCGGCTGCAAATTGCCAGCCCATGTATGGGGTCACTTCTAACAACACCGGAGGCTGGTCAACGGCGGCCTTTACTTGGAACTTTTTTGCCCAGGGAACATCTTCTACTGGCACACCTCCACCACCGCCGCCAGCACCAACGGTCTCTATTTCAGCCAACCCAACCTCTATTACTTCAGGAAAAACCAGCACTCTGAGCTGGAGTAGCACTAATGCTACCAGCTGCAGTGCCTCAGCTAATCCAAGCACCGGTTCGTGGAGCGGTAGTAAGTCAACCTCCGGTTCGGTGACTGTTACACCTACTGCAACAACCACCTTCAGCCTGACTTGCAGTGGCTCGGGTGGCAGTGCTTCAGCTAATGCTGTTGTGACTGTTTCTTCATCCTCTACGCCCCCGCCGCCGCCAGCTTCACCGCCTCCAACTGGTTCAACTACTGTGTCTCTTGGTCAGTCCGGATCCGCACCCACGGTTTCAGGCAAGATAAGCATTGCCACGGGTGGTCAGAGCGCTTCTTGTAACGTTGATGGCAAGCAGGTTTCGTGCTCGGACATTGACACGACCAAGCTGGCCGATGGTAAACATACGATTGAAGCTCAGATCAAAGGATCTGACGGCAGGATTACCACCCAGAAAAAGACCATTATAGTTAATAATCATCAGTCATTACTCAAAAATCTGCGCTTGCGTTATGGTACGGCGGCTACGGTGGCCATGCTTGGTGGTGGCAGTCTGGCTAGCGTGTTGTTAATGATTGTGGCTGCTTGGCTCCTGATCTTCAGGCGACGTCCCCAGCTGCTTCATGAAATGATAGCCCACGCCCACTTCTTACAACATCACGATGATTCTGCAGTCAGTGCACCTAATCCGGAAAGGCTGCCTATGCCTCCTCCAAATCCTTCACAACCAGGTTCAGTGGTTAAACCTGATAATAAACCTCCGCAGAGGTAATCTAAAAGCCGAGTTGGTGGTCGCAAGCACCGAGTTTTCCAGGACGGCAAACCAAACGGTGAAGTTGCTGTAGGCCACCTGCCATTTGCATGAGTTTATCGTCGCCAAGGCTGGCAAAGTCAGGGCTAAGGCTACGGCGTAGTAAGTCGCTGGCGGCTTCTGTCAATTGCATGCCGAGCGGTGTCGGTGCCGTGATGTGGCGGCGCTTATTCTGGGGATCCGTCTTGGTGACCAACAGTTTTTTGGCCTTAAGCAGTTTGATCTGGCGGCTGATGCTGGCTTCGGTCTGGCCCAGGTTGTCGGCAATGGCTTTCTGCTGGATACGCGGGTTCCAGTCAAGCACCATCAGGATCCTGAACTGGCTCAAACCGATGCCAAGTTGTTCCTGCAACACCTGGTCGGACTGACGGCCCATGACAGCGGCCAAGTGCTGGAAAAGATAGGCCAAATTAGTTGCCGGGTTCATAATTCTAGCTTATGCCTAGACACTTAACACGTCAAGTGTGGATGGCGCGGTAGAGCTGGTGCCACTCCTGCAGACTGAGGGTCTGGGGGCGGCGGCTGGAATCAAGCGAAGCCCTTTCACAGACAGTTTGAGCTTCGTCACGGCCATAGCGCAGACCGGCGCTCAGGTTATTCAGAAGAGTTTTGCGTGGCTGGGCAAAGCCGGCTTTGACTATCGTGAAAAACTCCTTAGGATCAACATCAAACAGATATTGTGGCCGATGTATTAGTTGCAAAATCTGAGAGTCGACTTTGGGCGGCGGCGTGAAAAGTTCAGCTGGAACAAGCTTGTCGAGGTTGACCTGCCAATAGAACTGCGTCGTCACGCTTAGTATCGACATGCTGCCCGGCAAGGCTGCTACCCTTTCGGCAACTTCTTTCTGCACTAGCAGGGCCGCTGCTACCGGTGGGTTCGGGGTTTCGCTTAGTAGGCGAAACAGCTTGCCTGTCAAATAGTAAGGGATGTTGGCCACAACTTTGTAGCCCGGCGGCAGAGTACGGAAGTCAAAATTCAGGATGTCCTGTTGAATGACTTGCAGATTCGGCACTTGGAGTTTCTGGGTGAGCCGGGCAGCCAATTTATCATCTAGCTCAACGGCGATGACTTGCTTGGTTTTTTTAATTAAAAGCTCGGTCAACGTGCCCAAGCCTGGCCCGATTTCCAAAATCACATCTGTATCCGTAATACGGGCGGCGTCACATATGGCTTGAAGGCTAGGCAGATCATGCAGCCAATGCTGCCCAAGTGATTTTTTGGCAAAAGGTAACTTCATAGCATGGCTACTATTGGCTGGGCGGGAAGGCTGAGATGCCGGTGCTGCGGTAACAACCCGGGTTCTGGCCGGCCAGACCGGCGCTCGATCGGTTAGTATTACGGACGATGGCCTGGTCCTGGACGGCCGGCGGCGCCAGGTCGGCGCGGGCATAGCCGGTGCCAAGGCTATTCCAGGTACCTGGACTGAACTGGTAAGCTCCGTAATAGCCGTTGCCGGTATTATCCTGGTAGTTACCGCCTGATTCGCATTGGCGCAGCTTAAGCAGCCAGGTTGCCAGATTGCTGCTAGCCGGGACAGGCGCCGTGCCGCGGGCGATAATCTTGGCCACTGGCGGTTGGAGCTGAATTGATTGTAATTGTTTCTTAACACCGGTTTTAGTATCCACTTGATAGGTAATCAATAGGACACCTGGAGCACCTTGTTGTCGGACAGCGCTAGTGCCGACAGTCAGCGATGGGTCATTAATTGTTTGAACTGGTGCCGGAATCGGCTGGGTCGAAGTCACAATCTGCGTGCCTTTATGCAGTATGAATACCTGCTGGTTGGCTGAAATAGGAGTATTAGCACTGGGCTGAACAGTATCGCCGTTTCTGAGTGTAATGTGCTTCTCAGCCAGCAGCTGACCGACTGTGTCGGAATGCGTCCTTGTTGCAATCGGGGTATCGTACAAGATTAAACCGATAGGTACAGATCGTTTTATGTTGACAGTCTCGCCGATGGCTGACTCGCCGATAAAGTTACCTGTTGGCAAGGTCGTCAGCAAATCCTCAGGATAAAGTGTGACACCGGCCTGTTCAGCGATAGCCCGCGGTGTGGTACCGGCGCTAAATGAGAAGGTCTTGTTAGCGCCATCGATGACTTCGACCGGTACGGCCCGATAAACATTGATACGGAATTTGTCCTGGTTGATGTGGGTACTAAGTGCCGGCTCAACAACGTCGCCTTGGTGAAGTGTCAGATGCAGTTTAGCCAGTAGTGTGCCGACAGTCGGTTCGCGGCTGGGTACAGTCTGTTCAACATGGTCATGTGATACGATGACCACATAGACATTGTTAGCCGGCTTGAAGCTCCATTTGAAGAAAAAGAAGCCGGCAATCGTCAGTACCAGCAGCACGCCAAAAGTGATAAACGGCACGGCGTAAGGGTGTCGGCTCTTGACCTTGACATCTCTTACCTGCCGCTTAAGGCGCACCCGGCGATAGCGTTCGAACTTCAGTCGTAATCTATCGAATTTTGTCATAAATAGACCGGTTTAAACTGTTCTTGGCAGCAATCGGCGGCCGGCAACCGATTCCACCATTGTAACAAAGCCCCTATCTGGCGACTAGTTCACAGCTTTTCAAGGGGAGCGAAGCTGATGTTGAGTTTACGCGTGCCTTTACCTTTGAAGTAAACCACGGCCGTGTCACCGTCAACCTCCAGCACGGTGCCCTTGCCGAAAACCTGGTGCCGTACACCGTCGCCCTCGTTCAAGTCCGGAATATAGTGCGGTTCATCAGGGTTAAAGCCAGCCTGTGCTTCCGAGAAACTATCTGAATACGAATCTCCGACCGCTTGCGCATCGCTGTCAATCTCGCTCAGGAAACGGGACGGCGGATTATGCTGGACGCCGCCATACAATAAACGGCTGGCAGCATGAATCATGTAAAGTTCCTGTCTGGCCCGGGTCATGCCAACATAACAAAGCCGACGCTCCTCCTCCATTTCGCTTTGGTCATAGAGCGCTTGGGAATGCGGCAGGATGGATTCTTCCAACCCGATCATGAAAACGACCGGGAATTCCAGGCCTTTGGCGGCATGCAGTGTCATCAGGGTCACGGCATCGCCTTTAAAATCAGTGTTGTCCAGGTCGCTCAACAGTGCTACTTCTTCCAGAAAGCCCTCCAGACCGATGTCCT
>CAZCXO010000055.1:0-5385 GCA_964502645.1 uncultured Candidatus Saccharibacteria bacterium | reverse complement strand
TGTTAACCCGTTACGACACATCAGATTCGACTGCCGACATCAACCACGACGGCATTGTCGATATTTTTGACCTAAGTATGTTGTTGAGTTGCTATGAAGGGTAAGTTCTTTAGACGCCTGGCACTAGTGGTTCTGGCTGTCTCCAGTCTTGCACCAACGCATGCCCTTGCTGGCACCGCTTCGCTTTACCTTAGTCCAGGCAGCAAAACCTTAACGACTGGCGCGACGCTTTCGGTCGCCATCCGCCTGTCAACCGACGACAACGTTAATGCCGTCAAGGCGGTCCTTTCGTATCCCGCCGATAAGCTTGATTTCCTGAGTGTTTCCGATTCTGGTAGCGCCTTTAACATTGCCGCCAAAACCACCGGCGGTGGGGGAAGTGTTCAGGTTGATCGCGGCATCATTGGTACGGTTACTGGCGACGTCCTAGTTGCTACCGTCAACTTCCGCGTTAGCGCCGGCAGCGGCAGCGGATCAGTTTTATTTAGTGGCGGGTCGGCGGCGGTGCGCGCCAGCGACAACGCCAACATCCTGGCCGGTACCAGCGGCGGCACTTACTATTTCACAACTCCATCCAGCGGCGGCGGTACGCCTGCGCCTAAGCCCAAAACCTCGGGCGGCAGCACTTCGTCGCCGTCAGCACCTACCGATGCCGCCCCGGCCGCCCCACCGCCCGACACAGCTCCGCCCAAGTTAACCAACATCCGCGCATCAAGCAGCACGCAATACAGTATTACCGTTGAATGGGATACCGACGAGCCGTCGACCTCAACCGTCGAGTATGGCGTTAATACCAGCTACGGCATCGTCGCCAGCTCCGATGGAATGTTGACGCATCATAAAGTCACCTTTTCCACATTGCTGCTGCCAACCGTCACTTACAAGTATCGCGTCAAAAGCATCGACGGCGCCGGCAACGCTGCCTATAGCGACGCCCAAAGCGCCACCACCAAAGGTTATCCGGTTACCATCCGCGTGGTTGATACTAAGGGTAAGCTTGTTAAGAATGCCAAGGTCACATTGGCCAAAGGCGTCCGCAAAACCGACAGTAACGGCCTTGCGTCATTTGCCAACCTATCTCCCGGCAAAACCCTGGTTGTGGTTGACGCCAACGGTCATCAAACTTCAAAGACTATCGAGATTTTGGAATCGATTAAAGACGGCAAGGTATTAGACCAGCAATTCGATGTTACCGTTCCCCAATCCAGTTACAACTTACTTCTTCTGATTATGGCCGGGATCATCCAGCTACTTATTGCGGCGCTCTACTTTACCAGCCGCCATTACCGCTTAATGCTAGAAGGTGTGCGAGCCCGCCGTGCCAAACGGAAGAATAAGAACGTCCCCGAGCCCGTATCGCACCCACAAGAACCGCCGATCGAACTTTAGTAACCAATAACCATTAACAAATAACTTATTCTCCCTCCGGTTGATATTCCCGAACAAAAGCCGTACACTCATCTTATGTTCCCAAAGGATCATGCAAAGAATCATGCTGTAATTTTGGCTGACCAGTATCTAAAGCAGTGTTACGGGCTATCCAAGAAGCTTCCCAGAGAGGAGCTCTTTGGAATTACATCTCAACTGCGTCGAGCAGCATTGTCCGTCCCCTTAAATTTGATCGAAGGTCATGCGAGAGGAACAGCAGCGCAAAGAACTAACTTTTCTCGCATTTCTTTTGGCTCTCTCAAGGAGACCCAATATTTGCTTAGCTTTATAGCGAGTGAGAATTTGATCAATGAGGACGAGCTGAAAACTGTCTTCGACATAGGAGACAGGTTGGCCGCAGTGCTTTGGCGATCCATTAATTAGCCGGCAGCTGCTAGTTAATGGATAATTGTTATTTGTTAATAGTTACGCCTTGTTAAGGCGTTCCGTCTGCCCCAATCACTAGGTAATCAAACTGGTACTCGGTGCCATCTTTGGCGGCTTGGGTGATGTTGAGCTTAAAGCCTGTCTTATCTTTACTTAGGAACAGCGGCAAACCAACCGATGCTTCGTTAACCGGCGACACCACTGCCCGTGGCGTCAGACTAAAGGCCTGGCTGAACACAATATCAGCGAGATCGCCTTTAGCAAGTACCTCCGGCGTCATGCCTTGAGTAAGCTCATCGGGTGTGGGCTGATGGGCTTTGACCTTTACAGTAATTGTTCCTGCCGTGTCAGTGCCATCAACTGTAATCTCGGCATCCTTACCTGCGGCGGCGCTGGCGGTAATCGTTGGCTTGTGCGCGGAACTGAGTATGTGGCCGTTTACAGTTAACTCTCCAGTGACGATGGCGTTGCGAACGGTCAGAGTTCCAGCGATTGTTGCATCGCCCTCGACCGTCAGTGAATTTATTACGGCTGTTCCGGTCACAGCCAAATCTTTTGCAGTAACTTTTCCTGAAATGTTTAAGTCACCTGTGGAGAATTGACCTAACTGTGACTGAAGCGTGGTTATTTGATCCTGTTGTATTTGGTTTTGCTGATCGATTTCTTGGACGCCCTTGGTTAGCAGTACAGTCAGCTTGGGATAATCAACACTTTCAATTTGACCATTGCCATCATAAGTAGCAAACAAGGGATCAACACCGGCAACCTCTTCGGCAATAAATCCAACCTGCTGATTTTGAATGTTAGGTGCAAAGTCTTGCTTGTAGTAAAAAGTTACAGGTCGGAGCTGCCTAACAGCATCAATACCTTTTGAATAATCAACCACATCTCGCTTGTAGCGAATAGAGGAGGGAGCACAGTTACCAAGGTCATAACCTCCAAATATACCATTTACAGAGGTACTCCTACAGACTGGGTTGCTGGAGGGTTGGGTTGTAGTAGAAGTGTATTCCAGACCAGCGCCCACTATAGTGCCAGATGTTGTCAAATTATTACCGATAAGACTTATTTGATCCGAGCCGCCCTTCCAAAAGCTCAGTATCCCCGAACCATGCGAGTAAATTACCCACCTATCAGTTGCTCCAGACGTTCGGTCCAATAGGCTTATCCCTGCATTGCTTCCCTGGACTTCCAGAGGCTCGCTTGCAGCAGGCGTGGCTGTGCCTCCAAAGGTTGCCGCTCCAGTCGAGTGAATTTTGGATAGCCCAAAAGAGCCTGCGCCGTTGCTAAATATGACTCCGCCGGTGCCTTCATCTACGTTTAGGAATATTGATCCAGTGCCAGAAGCGTTAAACACAAGATTGCCGGAGTTATCCGTTCGTATGCTTGAGCGTCTAGTGCCCGCCACACGCAGTTCGATAACATTCTGAGTTGATGTGGCAGCGTTATCAAGAATAACGTTTTGTGTCCAACTTCCTGGTGTGGCGGATGTATTAACCGCTCCTACAACATGGAGTCTGGCAGCTGGTGCAGTGGAACCAGTACCAATGCCAACATTTCCGCTCGAAGCCTGCAAAACTAGATTCCCTGAACTGGAGAGATTGCCGTCGCTCAATGTGGTAGAGCCGGCACCCGTAACTACTCCCCCCAAGAAGTAGCCTTGGAACAATCTGCTACTAAGGCTGGTATAACTCCCATCCGTTGCCATACCTAGATTTTGAACGTTGTATTTGGTTACAGGAGCCGAAGCATCATAGGAAACTGCTGGTGACACGGTCAGGGTGGTAGTTCCGGCACCGGAGACAATGCGCGTAAAGTAGTCCTGGCCGGCATTATCAATCTTTATTATGTCGTTGTTGGAGAATGAGCCTGCAGCAGTTAGCGTGACGGTTGTAACATTTGTTCGAGCAGTGTTTTCAACCGTGCCAGTAACTGAGGAGTCAATCACATTGTTGGCAAGGAAGTTGCCGTTTTGGTCAATGCGAAAACGCTCGGTCAAAGTGTCGCTACCCGTGCCGCCAGCTTGGTTTAGGGGAGCTGCAATGGTAACCCATTCACGGTTGGTAGTTGTCCAGGTCCACTGCATGGTCACGGTGCTCCCGCCAGCCGTCGCGTAAGACGATCCACCGACTACGTTGTTCGCAGCCGTGGCGTTGTTGGTATTGGTATTGTAAATGGTGCTCTGGCTACCACCGATTGTTATGGCTTCAGTGCTATTAACCTTGGCCACAGAGTCCACCACGACCTGTCCGGACGTAGTATTGGCCGTTACCGAGGCCGCCAAACTCGCTGCCCCCGTAGCCGTCACTGCCGTACCAAACGGGTTTGTTTGGTCGACGTTACTAAATGATTCAGCTCCAGCCGTAAAGCGTACAGCCGCGTCAGCATATACTGTTACCGTCCCTGCACCGGATGTCGGCGAGACCAGGTACCATATTTCACTCCGCGCGCCGCTACTAACGGAGTTCTGAGCCGATAAACGTGTAAGCTGGGAACTGCCAAATGTTACGGCATCAATCGCGGTCGTGCCTTTAATTGCTACGTTAACCACCAACACCCTTTGTTTACCGGTTCCCACCGTGTGGGTCCAGCTTAAGGTTGAGGCTAAAGCTGTTCCTGTACCGTTTGTAACGGTTGTGGCAGTATCGGCCCCTATTGTACTTGAGGCAGAACCTTGATTAAGCGCTGTCACCGTTTGAGCCCAGGCCCGATTGTTTGTGGCCCAAGTCCAGGTTGGTGTGGTCGTCGTGCCTGCTGCAGTCAGATGTGAACCACCACCGCGCACGTTGAGGTTAGCCGTCACGTTTGTCGTAGCATTTAAGAAATCTTGGGTCTGACTTCCGCCAGGGGCCATTGTTTCGGTCGTATCAGCCTTGGCAACAGCATCGACAACCATTTGGCCGCTAGTTGTTGTCAGTGTTGTAGTCGCTGTCAGAGTTGTACCTGTAGCCGTATTAGTGTTGCCAAATGGAGAGACCTGGTTCACGTTGGAGTACGACTGTGAGCCGCCTACCGCACGAACTGCCGCGCTAAAGTAGACTTGCACCTGAGCAGTTCCTGTTGGCGGCGCTAGCATGTACCACATTTCAGTGTGCGCGTTGGTACTGTTTGTGGCTGAACTATTCGGCAATAAAGTCATTGACACCCCACCATAGGTAACTAAGCTAGCACCGGTACCAGCTTTTGTTTCTACCGACACAATTAACATCCTCTGGCTGTTACTCCCTACAGTATGGTTCCAAGTCAGAGTTGAGGCGGTTACGGTGCCAGTGTTGGCGCTCGCACCTGTGTCGGCGCCAATCGTTGCATTGCCTGTTGATGGTGATGCAGTCCGGAAGATAATGCTACCCGAGCCGCCGGTGCCTGTTCCGTTAGAGGCATCAACCGTAAGGTCGGCTCCTTCTGTTCCTGTACCAGTAGATGCTGCACCCCTGACAGTTAAGCTACCCGGCGTACTCGTTCCGTCTCCCGTGCCTAGAATAATGTCACTGTTTGAGGTGTCAACAGTAAATAAACTATTGCCGCTGGCGTTTTGCACTTGGAACGCATGCGTAGAGTTGGTTTGAGCCT
>CAZCXO010000054.1:0-5499 GCA_964502645.1 uncultured Candidatus Saccharibacteria bacterium | reverse complement strand
TTCTATAAATAGGATTAAAAAGTGTAATGACTTTAATTACTATTAAAGGAAGAGGGGTATTGTGGCAGGCAACAAAGGTATAAAGTTCATCTATGTGAACATTGATGACAGCAAGATCAAGAAACTTGTTAAAGACATGACGCCCGCAATTCAGGAACTCGCCAAGTCCTAGATAATGGAGTTTATACTCCCACTTTATGAGAATATAATACGGCTTCATGACTTAGCTCTGAGGATAGGAGGCGGCTTACCTGGCGTGCTTCATCAGGATAGAATCCATGCTGCCCTCCAGAGGCCATATTCTTACATAAACTATTCTGAAGGTTGCGACATTCATACCATATGTGCCGTGCTTCTATCTGCACTTGCTAGTGACCATCCATTCACTGAAGGCAATAAGCGCACCGCATTGCTGACAACTTTACTAGTATATGAAGTTAATGGAATAAAACTACATTTCTCATTGGTAATGAATGAAGAGTACACTAATCTGGTGCTCTGGGTGGTTGAAGAAAATCCAAAGATTGAGGAAATAGCTGTACGGCTTAAAGAACTTGTTGAACGTTTTGAGCCGAGTATGGTCGAATCGCTATTGAATAAACTTGGAACTGTTATCGCTAGAAGTAAGAACAAGCCCTAACCCCCTCTTCATAACTATTTAGCCTAGTTGACATAGCACAAGCTTAACTTGTATTCTGGTATTGCGAGCATGCGCTCGTGGCACATTCTAACCAGTGTGCTCGCACTCTCATTCTTATGCCTAAGACAAGACGCCAGCAGAAATGCTGGTCGTTTTGTTTACGTTGATAATTACACAATAAGTTGTCAAGCCTTTAAGGCATAATCGGCTTGATTTTACAAAGAGGGGGGCGTATATTAGTAAAGCAACGATGTTCTTATGATATCTAAGGCATCGGAGTTTACAGGGGAATTCACACGAATTTCTTAGGCATTAAGAATGAGAGTTAGCAATAACAAACGTGGCCTGTAACTCAAAAGAGGGACTGCCCAGTTTAGGCAAGCCTCTTTTTTGTTTTTAGCCACCAATGGTGGTTTTTTCTTTTCATGTTTCCTTGCTTGTATGGGATATGTACCTTGTAATTGCATAGCTGAATTGTGATAATAGTCTTATGGAAACTGTCGCGGTTATCTTTGGCGGCCGGTCGGCTGAGCATGACGTATCAATCGTGACAGCAATAGCCAGCATTATCAAACCACTGGAGCTGACCAGGAAATATCGGGTGGAGCCGGTTTATATCGCCAAGAACGGTGCCTGGTACTGGGATGCCAAACTCAAGGATATTACGCTGTTCACCTCCGGTAAGATCAAGGACTACTTACATCGCAGCCAGCCGACAAGCGTCCAGTTTGACGGCGGCATGACACTGATTAAGGCCAGCGGCATCGCCGGTCGTAAACAGACTCGCAAAATTGATCTAGTTTTTCCAGCCATGCATGGAACTTATGGTGAGGACGGCGATCTGATGGGCTTGCTGGATCTGGCCGGTATCCCTTATGTCGGTTGCGGCTTGAGCGCATCAGCTGTTGCCATGGACAAAGTCCTGGCCAAACAAGTCGCGGCCGCCAATGACATTCCGGTGTCCAGGTTCCTCAGCTTTACCAAGGCCGACCTGGAGCGCAGTCCTGGTGACGCCGTAAAAGCTGTCGTGAAAAGTCTGCAGTATCCGCTGTTCGTCAAACCTGCTCACCTCGGGTCAAGCATCGGTATCTCAAGAGTGACGACAGATACGGAACTGCGGAACGCCCTAGAAGTCGCCGCCCACTATGACGATAAAGTGATTGTTGAAGAAGAAGTGCCGAATCTGATCGAAGTCACCCTGCCTATCATGGGTAATGACCGGCCTGAGCCGGCTCTACTGGAGAGGCCGATGACCAAGCCGGAGGACTTCTTTGACTTCGACACCAAGTACATGCAAGGGGGTAAGAAGGGCAAAGCCAATGGTGCTAGCAAGGGCGCTCAGGGCTACAGTCAGGTACCGGCCAAACTGCCCAAGGATCTGTATGACAAGGCAGAGGCGGCTGGTTTGAAAGTCTATCGGACTTTCGGCTGTAGCGGTATTACCCGGGTCGATCTGTTAATCGATGAAAAGACCAAGCGCGTTTACTTTAACGAGGCTAACCCGCTACCCGGGGGGCTGTATGCCCACAACTGGAACAAGGCGGGCATCAGCAATGTCGAGCTGGTTCAGCGCCTGATTGACTATGCCCATGAACGCCACGCCCAGCGCCAAGCTTTGAACACCAGTTTCACCACCAACTACCTCCAGCAATTCTAACTTATGCGTATATTACGAAAATCGGCCAGACGACCTACTTTTCGGAAAGGACGCTCGCCAATGGCTGACAGCAGCAAAATAACACCGCTTGTGTTATAATAAGTTATGAAAATGCCGAATCGGGTGGCCATTCTAGATGCTGGTGGGCAATATGTGGATTTGGTGCGCAAGGCCGTCGAGCGCCAGGGTCTGCCGGCTGACATCCTGTCCTTGGATACCCCACGCCGTGATATAGAAGATAAATACGGTGCCATCATCATTTCCGGCAGTCCTGCCAGCTCACACGAAGAATCAGCGCCGATGCCCGACCAATCGATCTGGCAGAGCCAGTTGCCGCTGCTCGGCATCTGTTACGGCATGCAAGCCCTGGTAGTAGCCCACGGCGGCCAGGTCACCAAAAATGCTATCCGCGAGGATGGCCGTGTCACCACCGAGGTCGAAACCAGCCACCCGCTGTTCAGTGGCATCAAAAAAGATTTTACAGGTCTCTTCACGCACGGCGACTTTGTCCAGACTGTGCCCCCGGACTTTGATGTCTTAGGTTCGCATACGCTAAGCGACGGCTCGACGGCTTTCTCGGCCGTGGCTTTGGGTGACAAGCTCGGTGTCCAATTCCATCCCGAAGTCTTCGATGACACGCCGGAGGGCTACCAGGTCTTTAAAAATTTCCTGTTCGGTATCGCCGGCCTTAAAGCCGACAAGACATTCCGTGATAGACGCCTTAAGAAGATTATTTCTGAGAAACAGAAACGAATTGCTGATCAAGCTGGTAATAACCACATTATCGCCTTCGTCAGTGGCGGCGTTGACTCAAGCGTAGCGGTCACACTAGCATCCAAGGTCATTGCGCCGGAAAAGCTGCATGCCTTTTACATCGACCATGGCTTCATGCGCGACGAGGACGAGCTGGTCATCGAAGCCTTGCAAGCCGCTGACATTCCTGTCCAGAAAATTGACGCTGCACTGGAGTTCGAAAAGGCCACCGTAAAAATTGACAGCCACCAGTCTGCTTCCTTGGTCGAGACCACCGATCCGGAAACCAAGCGCAAGATCATTGGCAAGGCTTTCATAAACGTTCAAAACCGGCTTATCGAGGATCTTAAATTAACAGATGCGATGCTGCTGCAGGGCACCAACGCGGCGGATAGGATTGAGAGCGGCCACAGTACCGGCGACAGCCATACCATGACCATCAAGACCCATCACAACCAGGTTCATGAAGTCCGCGAGCTAAAACAATCCGGCCGGTTGATCGAACCGATCGATGACCTGTTCAAGGACGAAATCCGCGAACTGGCCCGTGAACTCGGCCTGCCGCCAGAACTGGCTGAACGCCAACCATTCCCCGGTCCCGGCCTGGCCATACGCATTATCGCTTCAGATAGGGCTGACAAAAAACTGAAAGCTGCCGCCGGCCAAGCCGAGATTCAGGCATACCTTGATCAACAGGATCCCAAAGTCAAGGCTCATTTACTGCCGATCCGCAGCGTCGGTGTCGGCGGCGACGAGCGCTCACACTTGTCAGTCGTCGCCCTAGAGAATTCTGATTTAGGAGCTGATCAATTAGCCAAACTGGGTGCAGATCTGCCTGCTCACTTCCGCGGCAGCGTCAACCGGGTTATTTACGCTTTGGATGACAAACCATTAAAGCTAATTTCTCTCACCGAAACGCTATTGACATCTGATGTCAGAGATCAATTGCGCCGCGCAGATAAAATTGTCTTCGAAGCCATGCGCGCCAATGATCTATTAACCAAAATCAAACAATTCCCGGTAGTTCTGATTCCAATTTCTTTCGATAAACCAGGCCAGCGCTCAATCATTTTACGACCAGTCACCACCAGTACTTTCATGACTGTCCAAGCTATGCTGCCTGGGCGTGATTTGCCGTCAGACTTTCTTAACGTGTTAAGTATTCGCATTTTAACGGAGGTGCAAGGCATCTCCCAGGTCTTTCTCGACCTGACCAACAAACCCCCGGCCACCACCGAATGGGAATAATAAAAATTTAGAAAGGGGTTGCTATAAACTGCTTAGTTTGTTTATGTATATTTTATGGCACGTGTCAGAGTTGAGCTCTATGAAGAAGATGACCCCGGTGACTTAGGTTTGGATCTTGAAGAAAGGGCGGTTCGTACTCACCGAAGATCGGCTAGTCACAAAGACAGCTCGGTCGGCTTTAAAAGGTTGCCAAATCCACCCAAATCACCATGGACTTCCAATAAGCTTTTCCAGCCGCGCAGAGCGTTAATAGGCAAGGACAGGGATTTTCTTGCGTTGGCTATGAGCGAAGTGCCAGGTAGTCGTGACCACGGAATTTCGCCACTGCAACCGATCTGGGCCCGTTTACTTTATCCACCTCAACTATTAGAAATTCTTAAGGATAGAATGAGAAACGGTACCGGCCGCCCAAAATCCAAGCATGACATAAACCGAACCATGGAAAGCTTTGCAAAAAAAGTTAACCGTGAGCAACCTCGGATGCTAGCAAAGCTTGGTGAACTTGGCATACTCAGTTCCAAGGATGATAAACAGATGCCTGCCCACTTTGTTACGCTTGGCCTTACTGGGAGGGGTAGTTCTCAATTGACGGCTGAAAGCAGCGGTTTATTAAGGGCGCTTGGCGTAGATGATTCTTCTGTGACTGCTGAAAGTTCAATATATATCCCGCAGCTTGGTTTGGCTCAAAGACCTACCTATAAAGGAGCGACCGAAGTCTTGGAGCTATTTGAAGCCGCGGACTTCTTGGATTCTTTGAAGCAGGAGCTTTCACCTTCAAGCCATGGACAAGTTGCGGCCCTAACCTTAGGCCGGTTAGAAGTCTATCCTAGATAATTAGGTACAACCCTAATAAATAAACTGCTACGATAGAAGTTATGCAACGATATAATCCCAAAGAGATTGAGCCCAAGTGGCAGAAAACTTGGGCTGAGCAGAAGTTATACGTAGCTAATGATTTTGACGGCAAGCCTAAGTACGTGATGCTGACGGAGTTTCCGTATCCGTCGGGTGATGGGTTGCACATGGGCCACATCCGTGAATACACCTACGGCGATATTCTAGCTCGTCATCAGCGGATGCAGGGCAAGAATGTGCTTTTCCCAATGGGCTATGACGCCTTCGGTCTGCCGACAGAGAATTATGCTATCAAAAACAAAATTACACCGCAGCAGGCGACAGACCAAAATATCGCTATCTTCCA
>CAZCXO010000053.1:0-5525 GCA_964502645.1 uncultured Candidatus Saccharibacteria bacterium | reverse complement strand
TCTTTTATAAGCTTGGCCAACCCCCGTACGTGGGTCTTGAAATCAGGATACTTAGCATAGATGACTATGATCTTGCGCCGAACCCGAGATGTAATGAAGACGTCTAACATACTGGCCTTTCGTGCCTGCTCCTCTTATCCCCTATTGTCGTCAGAACAACGTTATAAGATAGTATAGTCTGCCATTCGGACTTTGGCAAGACCGAATTCCAAGAAATTTTCATTAAACCAACAGTCGCTGATTCCGCATGCAGAAGTTGACTAGCTTATACTGGAACTATGCTTTATTACTTCGTGTGGGTGCGCAGCCAGCGCTATCACGGCAGCGAGCCACTGACTTACAGCAGTGCTGAACGGCTATCCGTTGGCCAGCTAGTCCAGGTCGAGTTGCAGAACCAGACTGCTATGGGCGTGGTTTTTGGATCGACCACCATGCCACGCTTCCAAACCAAGCCGATAACAGCAGTTCTTGAGTTGCCTGCTCTGCCTGCCCATCTGTTAAGACTGGTCAAATGGCTGGCTGAATATTACCCGGCTCCAATCGGCATTCTGACCCAACAGCTGGTGCCAGCCAGCTTATCCGCCAAGCAAATCGCCAAGCCAGTTGGCCAGAAATTTTCCAAACCTTCTACCGCTAAATTACCACCGCTAACAGATGAGCAAGCCACGGCTTTGCAGGCTATGGCCAAACCGGATAGCTACCTGCTACACGGCATCACTGGCAGCGGCAAGACCCGATTATATATAGAATTGGCTATCCGAGCTGCAGATGACGGCAAAAGCGCCATCATCCTGACGCCTGAGATCAGCTTGACCACCCAGTTAGCAGACAATTTCCGCCAGGTCTTTGGCGACAGGGTCGTCATTTTGCATTCACAACAGACACCGGCCGAACATCAGCAAGCCTGGCTGACCTGTCTGCATGCTACGGAATCTTTGATAGTAATCGGCCCTCGTTCCGCCCTGTTCAGCCCTTTGGCCAAACCCGGATTGATCGTCATGGACGAGTCGCATGAAACCGCCTACAAACAGGAACAGGCGCCCCAGTATCTGACCAGCCGGGTAGCAGCTTACTTAGCCCAAATCACCCATTCCAGCCTAGTTCTGGGTTCGGCTACACCATCGGTCAGTGATTATTACCTGGCAGAGCAGAAAAATAAACCGATCCTTAAGCTGACCCACCTGGCCCGACCTGACCAGCACGCCAAAACGGATATAACCATGGTCGACTGTAAGGATCGTAGCTTGTTCAATCGCTCAGGCTATCTTAGCCAACCTTTAATTAAAGCTGTTGAACAGGCGTTGAGCCGCCAGGAGCAGAGCCTGCTTTACCTCAACCGCCGCGGTACGGCCCGCCTGGTCATGTGCGAGAACTGCGGCTGGCAAGCCAGCTGTCCGCATTGTGATGTGCCGCTGACCTATCATGGCGACCACCATCAACTCCGCTGCCACAGTTGCAGCTACCACACCGCCACGCCAAGCAATTGTCCGGTTTGCAACCATCCATCGGTCATCTTTAAGACCGCCGGCACCAAGGCCATCGTCGATGACGTCCAGCGCCTATTCCCGCAGGCGCGTATCGCTCGTTTCGACACCGACAACCTTAAAGCCGAGCGGTTTGAACAGCATTACGACAGTATCAGAAAAGGCCAGGTTGATATCCTTATCGGCACGCAATTGCTGGCCAAAGGCCTCGACCTGCCGCATCTGACCACTTTGGGCATCCTTCTAGCTGATACCAGCTTGTATCTGCCTGATTTTTCAGCTCAGGAACGGACCTTCCAACTGCTTAGCCAGGTCTTAGGCCGGATCGGCCGCGGCCACCTGGCCGGCAAAGCCATCATCCAGACCTACCATCCTGATCATCCCGTCCTACAGGCTGCCATCCAGGGTGGTTACCAAACATTTTACAAACAAGAACTAGAAGCCAGGCAGGAATTCCTATTCCCGCCTTTCTGCTACTTGTTGAAGTTAACCGTCAGGCGTGTCAGCTTAAAGTCAGCCGAAGCAGCTGCCAGTAAGCTTAAGACCGATATTGAAAACAGCGGCGCCAAAGTCCGGGTCGAGGGTCCCGCCCCTAGTTTTTACGAACGTTTACAGAACAAATACCAATGGCAATTGGTCGTCAAAGCCAGCAGTCGCCCCGAACTGCTTAGGATCTTATCCAATCTCCCAAGTAACTGGTCCTATGACTTAGACCCTCTGGACCTTCTATAGGCTTGAGCATAATGTGCTGCGGGCCTAATCGCCTCAATATACCCATAATTTCTTCGAAACGCTGCTTAGTCAGCCGGGTTGAAAGCATCTCGGAAGAATCAGCGAGTCTCATATCCTCCTCTAATTGCTGGACCCGGATTGCGTAATCGTCGGGCGCGGCGTGGGCCCTGAATTCTTCCAAATCTATCTGTTGATTCGTCTTTTTACCACTGTTAAGCGGTTGATCCGGGTCACGTGTTACCATCACCCGATCAAAGTGCGCAAACCAACCTAAATCAGAAGCGGAAACAAGATGCCGTTCATCCAAAATGGTACTGATACCATCAATCAGGATCGGTGGTCGGTAAACAGTAATCCATCTGGCGATAGATAGGGTCGGGTCAATCAGGTCATCATCCTGGCTTTCCGGTTCCATGTCTAAGGTTTCTATGGATTCCAGCAGTACACCCATGCCATCGATTTTGAACAAGCCATACTTAGGCACGGCTACCTCAGATCTCATTTCGTGTGCCTCTCTTTGCGAAAGCAACGCTTCTAGATCCTCAGGGGTTGGGGTTTCAAGCCACATATAATCACCAAAGCGATCGAACTCCTCTGCAAAGAGTTCCTTTTCGCTATCATCTATTTCCTTGTATCGCTCAGGGTAAGCCATTGGACTTCCTATGTTGCTATTATATAACTTATGTCAAGAATTATCAAATTCAGGTATACTTATCAGCAATCATGACCAAGGATGACATTATTGCCCTGCCGAACCCCCACCTCAGGCAGAAGTCTAAGCGCGTTGGCGTGATAACGGCTGAAATCCAGCAGATCGCAGCCGATATGAAGGCTACTACACTGGATTGGGATAAGAGTCGCGAGCACGAGGTGGGCGTGGCGATGGCCGCAGTTCAGATTGATAAGCTATATCGCATCATCGTCGTACGCAATAATCACGAGGATAAGAATGACAAGACCTTCACGACGTTCATCAATCCGGAAATTGCCAAGCGCGAGGGTGAAATCACCGAAGACTATGAGGGTTGTTTGAGCGTGCCGGATATTTACGGCAAGGTACCGCGGTACGGCAAGGTCCGGGTCAAGGCGACTAACCTGGACGGCAAGCCGTTCAGGGTAACAGCCGAGGGCTTCCTGGCACGGATATTCCAGCACGAAATCGACCACACCCATGGCATTGTCTTCATCGACCATATAAAGGATAGGCCGGAAGCCTTCTTCCGCATCAACCAGGCCGGCAAACTGGAGCCGCTTGACTATGACAAGGACGTCAAAGACAATCCTGTTCTTTGGTAGCGGCCCGGTCGCCGCCGAGTCGCTGGAACTGCTGGTCAGGGACTTTGGCATTGAAGCCGTCGTTACCAAACCGCAGCCGCCTCACCACAAGGAGGGCTTCCCTGTTATAAAGGTGGCTAAGCAGCATGGTTTGAAGATACTGACCACATCTGATGGCGATGAATTATCACGATTATTCAATAAGCAATCATTCCAGAGCCAGGTCGGACTTGTAATCGACTATGGGATCTTAATCAGCCAACCGGTAATCGATCATTTTCCCCTGGGAATCGTCAACAGCCATTTTTCCCTGTTGCCGCAGTGGCGAGGCGCCGACCCGATTAGTTTTGCCATTCTGAACGGCGACGAAGAAACCGGAGTCAGCCTAATGTTGATTGACGACCAGCTCGACGAAGGTCCGCTGCTAGCCCGGGGAAAAATGAAAATCGCCCCTGGTGCCACGACTCCAAGCCTGACCAAGGAATTGATAACTTTGAGCCATTCCATGCTGGCCAAGACCCTGCCCGCCTACATCGAAGGCAAAATTGAAGCGCAGCCGCAGACCGGTAAACCGAGTTATTCACGCAAGCTCACCAAAGAAGACGGGGTTCTCGACTGGATCAAGCCGGCCGGCCAGCTGGAGAGAGAAATCCGGGCGTTTGCCGAGTGGCCGCGCAGCCGAACCAAACTGGGCTCCGCAGATGTTGTCATTACCAAGGCTCACACAGCCGAAGACAAAGGTATGCCTGGTAAGATCTGGTCTGAAAACAAGCAGCTTGGTATCTATACAACCAAGGGGGTACTGGTCGTTGACAGGCTCATACCAGCTGGTAAAAAAGAAATGTCAGCAGAGGCTTTCTTAGCCGGATACAAGCTGAATTAAGGGCCGGCTGGCGGTTGTTGGGCCGGATATGGTATCTGTTGGTCAGGCAGTGGGATGGTTCCCGGATCAGCTGGCAGCGGACCAGGTGCAGCCGGCGGTGCAGGAGGGGCCGGTGGCATTGGAGGCAGCGGCGAAGGCTCGGGTGGCGGCACGGTCGGCATCGGAGTCGGCGGCAGCGCGGGATTGAAAGTCGGTTGAGGCTGGGGTGGAGCTGCTTGGACTGGAGATGGCATGTCCGGCGGTGGTTGCACAGTCTGGATGAATGGCTCAGGTGCTGGGGTGGCTGACATGACCGGTGGTGCGGCTTCGCCAAAAGCGGCCGGGGTGGCTGGTGCCGACAGAGATGGATCGATCGGTGGCGGTATTGCCGAGCTGATTGGCGGTTCGGCAGATTGGGTAGGCTGAACCGGTTGGCCGGGAGCCGGTATTGCCGGTGCAGCCCCTGCTGCCGAAGCCCCTGATTGTGAATTGGCCAGAATCTGGGGGGCTGATTGGGCGATTTCGGCCTTGAGCTTGTCAAATTCTTCTTGGACGATTTCCTTGTAATTAGGAAAGTTGGTTTCCAGCCATTTGAAGGCGCCGGCGTCGTCCTTGGCCTCGAAGTAGCGCTCAAACTCATCCAGTTGGTCATTGCTCATCTGGTCGGCTAAACGGATGCCAACCCTCATCTCAAGCGTCTCATAGATATGCTTAAGCAGACTATTCTTTTCGCCGTCCGGTAACGCGCCCAGACCCACCTCTTGTAGCAAACTATTATCTATTTTAAGCATGACGTTATTATACCACTATAGCTTACGCTGTACGGCCTCACGCGTAAAGGTTTCAATGCGGTCACCTTCCTGTAAATCGAGGCGTTTCTCAGTCTTGAGGTTCATGCCGCACATCTCACCTTCAACGACTTCTTTGGCGTCGGCCGGCCCGCGCTTAAGGCCGACCAACTCGGCTTCGGCCAACTCGTCATCGCCGCGGAAGACTCTGACTCGGGCCGGTGCGGTCAGCTTGCCCTTGGTGACTTCACCACCACAGATGACTTCGGTCTTAGTGGTCTTGAAGACACCACGGACAATCAGGCGGCCCAGCTCGGTCTCAACGATTTCCGGGCTTAGCAGGTTAGAAAGCTCAGTTTTAACATCATCAATAAGCTCGTAGAT
>CAZCXO010000052.1:0-5528 GCA_964502645.1 uncultured Candidatus Saccharibacteria bacterium | reverse complement strand
AATCGATAGGGGGGAGCAATCCCCCGCGAGGGTTCGAATCCCTCTCTCTCCGCCATTTCCCTTCTTGCTCATGCTTGCATTCCAGCCTTGCCTTTTTTATTGTTAACAAACGTGAGCCACAAAGTTGTTACTCTGTCAGGGGATGGGATCGGCCCAGAAATCATGGCGCCGACACTTGAGTTGCTTGAAGATCTGGTACCTGGCGCGTGGGAGTTCGAACCACATTTGTTTGGTGGCGCCGCGATTGATGTTTTCGGTCAACCGCTAACAGATGAAACTTTTATGGCTTGCAAGAGAGCTGATGCTGTTTTGCTTGGAGCAGTCGGCGGTCCGAAGTGGGAAAATGATGATCCAAGCTATCCGAGGCCAGAGCAAGGTTTATTGGATTTACGTACTGTCATGAAGGCGTTCGCTAATCTGCGACCTGTTAAAGCCGAAACCGTCTTGCAAGAAGATTCTCCACTTAGGCCAGAAGTGGTCAGGGGCACTGACCTGCTGATAGTACGGGAGCTAACCGGTGGTATTTACTTTGGTGAAAAGAAGCGCTCAGCAGACAGGGCATCTGATCTCTGTGAATATACCAGAGAGGAAATTACGCGGATAGCGCGAGTTGCCTTTAGGGAGGCGAGGGTTAAGGTCACAAGTGTAGACAAGGCTAATGTCTTAGAAACTTCTAGACTTTGGCGCCAGGTCGTTAGCCAGGTTCAGGCTGAGGAATTTCCTGACGTTGAACTTGAACATATGCTAGTTGATAACGCGGCTATGCAACTTAACCGCTCACCCAGGAGCTTTGATGTTCTCCTGACTGAGAACATGTTTGGCGATATTCTCAGTGACCAAGCGGCTTCGCTGATCGGTTCCATAGGTCTCTTGCCAAGCGCTTCGCTAGGTGAACCAGGTCGGCCAGGTATCTTTGAGCCCATACATGGTTCGGCGCCCGATATAGCTGGGCAGAATATTGCTAACCCGATGGGTATGTTCAAATCAGCAGCCATGATGCTAGAAAACCTGGGCTTAAATGAGGAAGGTGGTGTGATGGCAAAAGCCGTCAGCCACGCGCTACAGGATGGTATAAGAACAGCTGACTTGGGTGGCGATGCTACTACTACGGACGTCACTCAGGCCGTCCAACGACACCTGTGATTATTGAATTAGGCGCGGGCGTTTGGGTGGAGGTGCCGACGGGGTGGGTTTTTTGAAGGCTGGCAACGGCGGTCGTTCACCACTGCCCTGCCCGTTTGAAGCATCGGTTTTTTGATTGGGTTTCTTAGTCTTTTTCGACTTTGGTTTATCGGTTTTATCGCGGGTGAACCAGATAATGGCCAGTATAATGAGAGCCAGAACAATATAGACGATACCGATCCAGAATTCGGTATGGGCCAGCTCAATGGCCAGGCGGTGGAGGAAGTCGGTCAATGATTGCTCCAGCTGGGTGACGCCGACGTTGGACAGGATTTTCTTCTCAACTTCTTTGGAGGCGATGTCAATGATGAATTTGACGATTATCAGTATCAAGCCAGCGCTTAGCAAGACCCAGCCGATCCGACGCAGTCCGCGACGCTTGGTAAGACTGATAAACAAGATAGTTAAGAGACTAAGAAACGAAATAACACCGAAGATCCACGGTAGCATCTGGTTAAGGCGATATAGCTTCGGTAGATTAGACATTTTTTGATAATAAGGCTTACCGGTATTGCCGCCGTTGGGGTTAAGAGCCTGAGGGGTGATTATCGGGCTGCTGAGGAAGTCACTGCTCTCCTTGATTTGCTTGGTGGCCTGTTGGCCGGCGGTCTGGCCGGTAACATCGGGCAGACGGCAACTAATTACCAGCGGGTCGCTCTGCAGCGTGCTCTCCAGTTGGGCTATCTGAGCGGCTGAACAGGCCGGCAAGCCGTTTACCCGCGTCTCAACGACCTGGCCGATCTGCTTGGCCAATTGTTCTTTCTGTTCCGTCAGGTCAACCTTAAAGTTTGGGGTGGCCGTTTTGCCTTGCAGCCAGGCATAATTAGCGTCCAGGATCGTGCTGGTGTAGTTCTGTAAGAGGTTTGGGGTGAAGACAGACTTGATGGCTTGCTGCATGGCCGGGTCGTTCAGCGAGACCCGCCCTGCCCCGGCGTCGTTGCTGGTATTCTGCTGGGCGTCACTGATGGCGTTATTGACCGCGCTGGTGTAGAAATGGCTCTGGCCCAGCCAGGTTTCTAGCTTGGCTGGATGCGTCAGGTTGACCTTGGCGCTGGTCGACAGCGCACCGCCTATCAAACAGATGAAAAGCAACAAGGACAATATCAGGACAACGCCTTTACGCACCCAAATCATGTGCATATTGTAGTCGAAAACTGCGGCTTTGGGTACTAATAAGAAACTAACGTATCTTTAATAAGATTTTAATATTTGCCCTGCCCTGCATTTTCGCAGCCAAGCTATAATGTAGTCATGGCGGATAGTCTGTTTACCAAGATCATCAAGGGTGAGATTCCTTCTTATAAGATTTATGAGGATGATGAGACGTTTGCGTTCCTTGATATCCACCCCAAGACGCTCGGCCATACACTGGTGGTGCCCAAGAACCAGGTGGAATTCGTCTGGGACTTGCCGGATGACGATTATCAAGCGGTAATGGCGACCGTTAAAAAGGTGGCCCAACGGATTCAAGAAGTACTCAAACCACCCTATGTCGGTGAAGTGGTGATAGGTGTTGATGTGCCACACGCCCATGTCCATGTCTATGGCTTTAGCACGACAGAGGAATCGCGCCGGATCCCTGACCAGTCGGCTGAGCCAGACCATGAGGCGCTGGCGGCAGTGGCCAAAAGACTGGCGTTTTAAGGTACAATACGCTTATGGCACTGTTATATGCGATGTTCTTCGGGGCTGGGGCAGCGGCATTCGCTTACACAAGAATCGGCCGCAGGGTCGGTTATGGCAATACCCAAAATGTCGTCATCGTCCTTGGCGCCATCTTTATCATAACAACCGCCTTTTTCTACACGATACTGGCCTTTATCCTTAACGTTTAATAGCCATTTAATGACAATTTAAGCTTGGCAATTACAGAGAAGATTGATACGATATGGCTATGGATGAGAAGAGTTTAGGCCAACGGCTGCAGGCCGCCCGGCAGGCGGCCGGTTTGACCCAGCAACAGCTGTGCCAAAAGGCTAATCTCAGCTTCTCGACTCTGACCAAGATTGAACGCGGCGCCATCAAGGCGCCTTCGATCTTTACGATCCAGGCCATTGCCGGTGCGCTGGGACAGGGCCTGGACGAGCTGGTCGGCCAGGCGCCGGCCAACGCCCGTCACCTCAGTAAGACCAAGAGTGGTGCCAGTTTCATTTATTTTGACATGAACGGCTGCCTGATCCATTTTTATCAGGCGGCCTTTGTCCAACTGGCTAAAGATGCAAACGTGCCGCCTGACGTCGTAGAGACAGCCTTCTGGCACTATAATGACGAGGTTTGCCGTGGCATCATGAGCTTGGACGACTTCAACATTGAGCTGGCCAAACAGCTTAAGCTGGACAGCGTCAAGTGGCAGGATTATTACCTGGCAGCCGTCGAGCCGATTCCGGAGATGCAGGAGTTGGTCGTCTGGGCCGCCCAGCACTACAGGATCGGATTGCTGACTAACACCATGCCCGGCCTGGTCAGTGCCCTGCGCCGCGACCACAAGCTGCCAGATGTTAACTTCGATGCCATAATTGATTCATCAGAGGTGGCGGCCATCAAGCCGGAGGCCAAGATGTATGAAGTAGCGACTGAGCGGGCTGGTTGCCCGCCGTCGGAGATCCTGACTATTGACGATTCACGCGTCAACCTGATGGCAGCCGGAAAGCTGGGTTGGCACGTACTGTGGTTCGATGATTCCAGCCCGGAGGAATCGGTGGCCCGGGCCCGGACCACACTAGAGCCGTCGTAGCCCGCCCCAGATACAAAAACGAACATTTTAAGAACGAAAATTTATCTTTGTTCGAAACAGATCGGTTCCAATTTTATGTAAAATTTTGTGAAAAAATGGAAACGACCCTTAGCGAGTATATAAAAGATAAGGTTCTGAAAATTATCAGCCTTAAGGCGATAAACAGATCTTAAGCCTGGAAGCGTTTGATTTCGGTTTGCAAAGAGTCCGAGACAGCCTTGGCATCGGCCAACTGGTCGCGGGTCTGGCCGACTACGGGGGCCGGCGCGTTCTCGACGTAGCTGCGATTGGCTAGACGACTTTTGAGCTGTTTGATTAGGCTTTGTTGCTGCTTGAGCTTGGTCTCAAGCTCTTTAGCATAAGCTTGGGCAGCGGCCTTGTCGATGTCCAACCAGGCCGTGTATTTTGTGCCCGTCAGATGTAAACCATCACCCTGCCCTGCCGCAACGGCTTTTAATCGGGCCAGGCGCTTAATTGTAACCGCGTTATCGTTAATGAAATCGACATTATTGTGGTACAGCGTTATACCTGAAACTTTGAGTGCCCTGGTAATATAGCGGGCTTCACTGACGATGGCTTGCAGCTCAGTGAACTGGGCAGCGGCCTTCGTATCACTTACCAAGGGCTCACTCCAGGTAATGGTGGCCAGGATACTACCCTGCTCCCAATCCAAGGTCTGCCAGATGGTCTCGGTCACGAACGGCGCGAAGGGATGGGTCAATAACAGGACCTGCTCCAGCACGTGAGCCAACAGCGACCGGTTTGGGTCGGCCTTGCTGGTCTCGATGTACCAATCGGCCAAGTCGTCCCAGACAAAGTGGTACAGCCGCTCATAGGCCTCAGCGAAGCGGTAGTGGTCCAGGTCAGCGATCAGGTCGTTCTGGATCCGCCCAAGTCTCTGTAAGATCCAGTGGTCAGCCGTCGTTGCCGGCTTAGCCCCTGCCCTGTCTACCTTGTCACCTACAGTAGTCTCGACGTAGCGGGCGATGTTCCAGAGCTTGTTGGCGAAGTTGCGGGCATCCTCGACCTTACGGTGGTCGTAGCCGCGGTTGACGGCTGGGATGCGGCCGCTGATGATGCCCATTCGGAGGGCGTCCGAGCCGTACTTTTCAATCACCGGAATCGGATCAACGACATTGCCGAGCGACTTGCTCATCTTGGTGCCGTCCTCGGACATGATGTAGCCGTGGATATAAACTTCCTCGAATGGAATCTCCCCTGTTACATACAGGCCGAGCATGATCATGCGGCTGACCCAGGGATAGAGGATTTCGCCGCCGGTTTCCATCAGACTGGTCGGGTAGAACCGCTGGAAATCCTCGTTGTCCGGATAGCTTAGAGTGGCGTATGGCCACGAACTGCTGCTGAACCAGGTATCAAAGACATCAGGATCGCGGCGATACCGCTTGCCATCCTTGGTGATTTCCTCCTGGCCGACGCGTTCGTCATAGATCCAGTCATCAGGGTCATCAATGTTTTGGAAGGCCGGAATCGGGATACCCCAAGCTATCTGACGGCTGATATTCCAGTCATGCAACCCCTGTAAATAACCGATCAGTTGCTGGTTTTTACTATCAGGATAAAAATTAATTTTACCGGCTTCCAACACCTT
>CAZCXO010000051.1:0-5647 GCA_964502645.1 uncultured Candidatus Saccharibacteria bacterium | reverse complement strand
GAGCTACTACGGCCGAACAGGTACGCAAGGTGGCCGAGGAATACCTACCCGCAAACCACGCTCCAGGCATTCCTGAGCCGGTCACTCTGGTCGACTTCTGGCCCAGAAACGAGCTGATGTTGATACCCGACATGCTGTATGAGCACAGCGACCTGCCTCTGGAACAACTGCAATCAGAGGTCAACGCCTGGCCTTATGAGCAAAAAGTGGCTGCTCTCAAAGCCTACATGGGCGAACGGCTTAACCGCCGCCACCGTCCCGGCCGGGCGCTAGAGAAGGCCCACTACAGCTGGGATCTGGTCTGCGACTACGGTATCTTCCGCGACCTGCAGCGCCACCGTATGGTCGATGACATGAACTGGCAACTGCTGACACCGCGCTACGGTTTTGAAATCCCTCAACTGGTCGAGGAAGCCGGTCTCGCCGAGCAATTCGAGAAGTGCTTCGACCTCAGCCTGGAGCTCTACAGCCGGCTAAAAGAAACCGGCTATCCGCTTGAGGCCCAATACGCCACACTCCTGGGACACCAGATGCGCTGGAAGGTCACCTACAACGCCCGTGAGGCCTTCCACTTACACGAGCTGCGCACCTCGCCACAGGGTCATCCCGGCTACCGCAAACTTGTCCTCCGGATGCATGAAAAGCTGGCCGAAGTCCACCCGCTCCTGGCTGACGCCATGAAGTTCGTCAATACCGACGAAGACCCCGAACTCACCCGCCTGGCCGCCGAACGCTACACCCAATTCAAACTGCAACAGCTGTCTTAATAGGAGTAGGATCTATTCTTTAGGGTTTAACCCAATTTATAAAAGCCCTGAAGCCTTTAATGAGTCCGGATCTGTTTTTGGTGGCATTGTGAACCTAAAATCATACTCAGGGGCTGTAGATAGTTCACGGTTAGCACCCAACGCCAAATGCACTGTTAGCAACTGCCCGAGCGGGTGCTGTTCACTTTGTTTAAAACTGTCATGAGTTATTAAATCCGAAGCTTGGCCATCTCCAATCAACAATATACCTTGACCAGGGCTTCTGCCTTTCTCACGCGCCTGTCGTTCCATAATTGACCGAACGTAATTGGCTATGATAGGTGTACCGGTACTTTCATTGTCCGCAAAATTGAAGCCCAAGAAGGCTAAAATGCCCGAAGAACTATGTTCTTCGTATAAATTTCTCATCATGCGATAATATCGCTGACCTTCTTCGGGACCCAAATCGACTCCCTGTACCTTGCCATAAGTATCAAGCCGCAGGACTTTGTCGGCACCGACAGTATCTTCTAGGCCATCCAGAAAGTAGTCCACTGAGGCCCCTTTAAGAGCTACAACACCTAAGCACCCCACATTTTCAAGTAGTATAACCGCCGCTCTAGCCCGCTCTCTTCTTAATAAACGCGCTTCTTGCTCTAGTTGCTGCTCTCTTCTGGCTCGGCGATCAGAAGCTTTTGCGTCATCTGCCGCTGTCCGCACATATTCAAATGCTTTTTTGACCATATCGCATATATTATATGTAATAAATGACATAGAAGTCAAGTATAGCCAGGGCTTGACTTCTTACAATACTTGTAAGAACATGTACTTATGTGCAATAACATTCCCGTAAAGGTGATCGTCATTAACCGCAGTTAGCGGGAAGTTTGCATTTCGACAGCAATCGCTCCCGCAGCCGCGGGAGTTTTTAATTTATGAAGGGATATATCGTGAATGGGTTGCAAGAGATAGACGGGACTGAGCAATCAATGTTAACCAGGGATGATATTTTGGAAGGAGCCGAAGTTGCATTAAGAGGCATTAAAATGGCTACAGCTTCTGAGAGCATGTCGGACACTCAAATTGAAATTCGGGAAGAGATCATTGCTGCTAATCTAGATCAATTGGATGGAATGGGAGGCTGAGGTACTGAATGAATATGAATCTTAGTCCAAGCATATCGAGTACGCCAGAAGAGGCGCGTGAGCACGTACGGAGAATAAATGAAACTAGAAATCAAGAACGTGTTGACGCTCGCAGGTGGGAAACTATTGAACAAACGCTGAGAAGTGATTTGCCATATGAGTTGATGGCTAAATACTTAAGAAGATGCGGTGCCACTCTTGCTGATTTTGCCCCTATCGGATATAATGATAGCCAAGTTGCCAGAGACAGCGACGGGTGATGAGCAATCAGAACCTTGATAATGTCGCCTAGGTACAAACGATCTTTCAGGTAGTTTGCGTCTTTGGTTTTACAGAATCGAAGACGTTTTTGTTTGGCAACAGGGTAGATCAGGTCGATATTTGCCTTAAACTAACATAATTCGGAGAAATTATGGCTCTAACCAAGATTCAAAAGCAGGATGTGGTAACTGAGGTCAGTGAACTGCTGAACAGTTCCAAACTGACCGTTATCGCCAAGTACCAAGGCACAGGCGTAAAGGCCTTGCAGACGCTTCGTCGTGATGCCCGTGCCAATGGCACCAAAGTCAAAGTCATCAAGAACCGCCTCGTCGTCCAGGCTCTTAAAAATACTGAGACTTTCAAAGATACAGATCGCAGCGCCTTGCAAGGTATGCTGCTGTATGCCTTCAATAGCGAGGACGAGGTAGCACCGGCCCAGAACCTGCAAGCTTTCGCCAAGCAGAACCCGACTCTGGAGTTTGTAGGAGCACTGACGGCTGACGGCCAGTTCATGGCTGTCGAGGACGTCAAAGCCTTGGCCAGCCTGCCAAGTAAGGAACAGCTGCGGGCCATGCTGATCGGCACCATCGCGGCGCCGTTGAGCGGCTTTGCCAATGTCCTGGCCGGTAATGTACGCGGCATCATGAATGTATTAAACGCCCGGGCTGAAGCCCTGGGCCAGTAAGGAGATAATATGGCAGAAGAAGACAAGAAAGTAGAAGAGAAGGTGGAAGAGGCTAAGGCGGAAGCCCCGGCTGAAAAGCCGGCCGAGGCGCCTGCTAAAGAAGAAAAGGCTGAGAAGCCTGTTAAGGCAGAAAAAAAGGAAAAAGTAGAAGTTCCTAAGGAGTTTGAAAAACTGGTTGGTGAGCTGGACAAGTTGTCTGCTCTGGAAATCAGCAAGTTCGTCAAGTTCCTAGAGGAATACTGGGGTGTTAGCGCTGCCGCTCCGGCAGTCGCCGTAGCCGCCGCACCTGGTGTTGGTGGTGACGCCGCTCCGGCCGCTGAGGAAAAGAGCGAGTACGACGTCATCCTTAAGGATGCCGGCGCCCAGAAGGTAGCTGTCATCAAAGCCGTCAAGGACATCACCGGCCTCGGCCTAGGTGAAGCCAAGGCTGTAGTCGATGGTGCGCCTAAGCCTGTACTTGAAAAGGCCAAGAAGGACGACGCCGAAGCCGCTAAGAAGAGCCTCGAAGACGCCGGCGCCACTGTCGAGCTGGCCTAAAGGTTTTCCACACCTCAACACGACTTTTTGACTTGCAGCGAAGTTCGTGGTAATTTGTGGAGGAAAGTGTACCCAATAAACACTTCTCAAGAGAGACAGAGATGCCCGACGTACCAGATAAACAAGTCAAACGCCTACGCACTTTGATTCAGGAAGCCGAGACCAGCCTGGCAGCAGCCACTGAGCTGTTGATCAGCTTGGTTGGCGATGATGAGAAAGTTGCGCCGGTTGCCCGCGAGGAAACCCTCGGCAAGGTGATAGAAGGCGTCTTTGACGGCCAGAACATGGTCGGTTCCGACGGTAAGACCTATCCGGTGCCCGCCAACTATGCCAGCAAATCCAAGCTGGTCCAAGGTGATATCCTCAAGTTAACGATTGCCGAAGACGGTGCTTTCCTCTACAAGCAGATCGGTCCGATTCCGCGTAAGCAGGTCGTCGGTACCCTTGTCCTGGAAGGCGGCCATTACTTCGTCGATGTCAATGGCAAAAAGTTCCGCGTCCTGCTGGCCAGTGTGACTTACTTCAAAGCCAAGCCTGGTGACCAGGTCAGTGTCAACCTACCCGAAGACGACAGCAGTGCCAGCTGGGCCGCTCTCGAGGCCGCCCTCTAATCTCCAGCCTTTTTAACAACGCCCAAGCTATGCTGAGGCTTTGGCAGTATAATAGATAGACTATGGGGAAGGCGCTTTACAGGCTGTACAGGCCTAAGAAACTGACTGAGGTCGTCGGACAGGAGCATATAACTCAGACGCTCAGCAAGGCTCTGCAACAGGGGCGGATTAGCCATGCTTATTTGTTTACCGGACCGCGTGGCGTCGGCAAGACGTCCGTAGCCCGGATCTGGGCCCATGATATTAACGGTTTGCCTTACATCGATGATACGCCTCATCTGGATATCATAGAGATCGATGCTGCCAGCAACCGCCGGATCGATGAGATCCGAGACCTGCGCGATCGTGTCGCTGTGGCACCCACCAGTGCTAAGTACAAGGTCTACATCATCGACGAAGTCCATATGCTGACGCGTGAGGCCTTCAACGCACTGCTCAAGACGCTTGAGGAACCGCCCAGCCACGTCGTCTTTATCCTGGCTACCACGGATGCCCATAAGTTGCCTGAGACCATTATCAGCCGGACTCAACGGTTCAGTTTTAAGCCAGTCGACAAGGCTAAGGTGATTGAGCGATTGAAACAGATTGCAAAAGACGAAAAAATCAAAGTTGATGACGACGCCTTCGATTTACTCGCAGAGCATGGTGATGGCAGCTTCCGAGACAGTATCAGCCTGTTGGATCAGGCCGCCAGCCATGGCCAGGTAACGCTACAAAGTGTCCAGCAAATGCTAGGTATACCCTCGGATGAAAGCATTGAAAATCTACTTCAGGCGGCCACAGGGCCCAAGCCATCGGCAGAGCTGATGCAAACTATCAATGGCCTGTATGAACAAGGTTATCAGGCAGCTGCCATAGCCAAAAGATTAGCCAGAGTTATTAGGAATCGCTTGGCAGATGCACAGATAGACCAGAACCAGGCGTTCGAACTCCTGAGCAATTTGATAGAAGTGCCGGCGGCTTATGACTCGGAACGTTTCCTGGAATTGTCATTGCTGCGCGCTCAGACACCAGGCGGTAA
The DNA here is from genome assembly GCA_964502645.1 of uncultured Candidatus Saccharibacteria bacterium. Classification (GTDB taxonomy): domain Bacteria; phylum Patescibacteriota; class Saccharimonadia; order Saccharimonadales; family UBA4665; genus CAZCXO01. The sequence goes on along the minus strand of CAZCXO010000051.1, from coordinate 641 downwards.
CGATGCAGTTAAGGATGTGGTTGAGGTTCCTGGTAAGGCTGTGCCTGAACCGAACGAAAAAGCTAGGACTGAGAAGCCGAAATCGTCCAGGACACTGGATAAAACCGTCTGGCCGGAAATTCTGCAGGCTTTGAAACAGCGGCACAACACCTTATATGGAGTTGTAAGGATGGCCCAACCTGATTTTTCGGAGGCTGGCACTGTCAGGCTGGTGTTTGCTTTCGCCTTCCATCAGAAGCGGCTTAATGAGGACGCCAACCGGGAGAAGCTGGCTGCTATTATCCAGGAGTTAACCGGGCAACAAGTAGCCATCGAAGGCGCCCATGACGCCAAAGTCAAGCCACCAAAGGTTGAAACCAAACCTGAGTCTCCGGCTGATGATAACTTGGCTGCCATAAGCAGTATTTTTGGCAATGCCGAACTGTTAGAATCGTAAAGAGGGAATATGGAACCGACAACTACCGGATCACTACCGCAAAATGCCGAGGCTGAAGCCAGCCTGCTGGGCGCACTGCTGATCGATAGCAACGCCATAGTCAAGGTGGCTGACACCATCAGCGCGCTTGACTTCTTCGAGAAACGGCACGAGCTGATCTTTACGGCCATGATGCAGCTGTATGAGCATCGCCAGGCCATCGATG
>CAZCXO010000050.1:0-5774 GCA_964502645.1 uncultured Candidatus Saccharibacteria bacterium | reverse complement strand
CTGTATGCAGGGGCACGTGGCTGGTCCGGCGGTCAGGCCAATGACTGGCTCAACAGCGTCACCGGCCAGTTCATATTCATCTTAATCGCCGAATCGCTTACGATTGGCGCCATTTATTGGTTCCTCAGAAAAAAGAAACTCGGCTTGTCTTTTATCGGGCTCAAAAAGCCACGCTGGCTGGATGCCGGCTACGCGCTGGCGGCTGTGCCGGTTTACTACATCCTGTATGTTTTAACAGTCGGTGTCGTCAGCTCGCTCGACAAAGGCCTGAACGTCGACCAGCAGCAGCAGATCGGCTTCAACGACGTAAGCGGCGGGGCAGCCTTGACGATGACCTTTATCAGCCTGGTCATCCTGCCGCCGCTGGCTGAGGAAATCATGGTCCGTGGTTTCCTCTACAGCACACTTAAGAAGGCGATGCGGATGCGCTGGGCTGTCATCCTGACCAGCGCATTGTTCGCGGTTGCCCATTTGCCGGAGGGCGGGGCGGCCGGACCGCTGTACATCGCAGCTCTTGACACGTTCGTTCTCTCTTTGGTGCTGATTTACCTGCGCGAAAAAACCGGCTCACTCTGGGCCTCGATCGGCCTGCACGCCATCAAGAACAGCATAGCCTTCATCTTCCTATTCATCTTAAAGCAGCACTAGGTTACAATAACCATTAATGAGGCTGTCCCAACTATTCACCAAGACCAGTAAGACGGTGCCGGCCGATGAGACGGCGCGCAATGCGCAGTTGCTGATACAGGCAGGTTACATACATAAAGAAATGGCCGGGGTTTACAGCTATCTGCCGTTAGCGAAAAAGGTGCTGCACAATATTTCAGGCATAGTCCGCGAGGAAATGGACGCTATCGGCGGCAACGAGGTGTGGATGTCAGTCTTGCAGCCGCCTGAGCTGTGGCAGAAGACCGGACGATGGGACGACAAACTCGTCGATAACTGGTTCAAGACCAAGCTCAAGAATGGCACCGAATTAGGTTTGGGCCTGAGCCATGAAGAACCGCTGACACATGCTCTTAAAAGTTATGTGAATTCATATAAAGACCTGCCTATCAGTATTTACCAGATCGGCACGAAATTCCGTAATGAACTTAGGGCCAAGAGCGGATTGCTACGCGGCCGTGAATTTTTAATGAAAGACTTGTATTCATTCAGCCGCAATCAAAAGGAACATGAAGAATATTATAAAAAGGTTGCCGAGGCGTATATGAAAATTTACCAGCGGCTAGGCATTGGTGACCAGACTTACCGGGTCTATGCCAGCGGCGGTATCTTTAGTAAGTTCAGTGACGAATTCCAGACCCTGAGCGAAGTCGGTGAGGATACCGTCTATGTTCACGAAAATAAAAAAATCGGCGTTAATAAAGAAGTTTTCACTGATGAGGTGCTGGCTGACCTAGGCCTTAATCGTGATGAACTGGTTGAGAAAAAAGCCGTCGAGGTCGGCAACATCTTTTCTCTGGGGAGCAAGTACTCAGATGCTCTTGATCTGTCTTACACCGATGAGAACGGCCAGCGCCAGTCGATTATCATGGGCTGTTACGGCTTAGGCATCAGCCGCATGATGGGCTTGCTGGCTGAACATTTCGCCGATGACAAAGGCCTGGCCTGGCCGGAAGCGGTGGCGCCTGCCCAGGTTTATTTGGCCAGATTAGGTGATACCGATAACGTCGTCAAGCAGGCTGATGAATTATATGAAAGTTTGCGAAAAACAGAGGTAGAAGTGCTATATGATGACCGCGATCTACGGCCCGGTGAAAAGTTCGCTGACGCCGATTTGCTAGGCATTCCGTACCGCGTCGTAGTGAGCGACAAGACCGTTGAGAGCAGCAGCTATGAGCTTAAGGAACGGCGTGGCCAGGACACCCGCCAGGTCAGTTCCGACGAGTTGATGAAAACACTAGGCAGGCCCAGCTAAGACTTGCTATAATGGGCTTGACTACAGTAGAGATTGACGCCAGCTAAGCTGGCGATTTACTTAGTCAAGGAGTATCCGATGAAGAAATTATTTAGATTGACCCGAGCAGGGGTAGAGGAACTGCAGGCCGAGCTCGACTCTTTGATCGTCAAGCGCGGTGAGATCGCTGATGCCATCAAGACCGCCCGCGAGCTGGGCGACCTGGCCGAGAACGCCGAATACCAATCGGCTCTGGCTGAAAAGGACCGCAACGAGGCCCGCGCCTCCGAAATTGAGAACATTCTTCAGAACGTCGAGATTATCAAAAAGCCGCGGGGCGACAGCAAAGTCCAGCTCGGTTCGACCGTTAAGCTGAAAGGGCAGGGCGGCAAGGCCAAGGAGTTCCAGGTCGTCGGCACGGTTGAGGCTGACCCCTTGAGCGGCAAGATCAGCGACGAATCACCGATCGGCCAGGCCCTGATCGGCCAACAGGTTGGTGAGACAGTTAAGATTACCACCCCGACCGAAACCACCACTTACAAGATCGTCGCCATCTCCTAATCCGCTATACTTGAAACTATGCAGTGGTTGAACAAAGTCGTTGATGAGCTGGTTGCCAGGCACCCAGACGGTGAAATCGTGGTTTCTTCGGGAGTTTCACCTTCGGGTGTTTATCATCTGGGCACGTTACGAGAGATCCTAACGACCGAAGCTATTGCATATGCAGTGCGGAAAAAAGGTCGTCAAGCCAAACACATCCATATGGTTGATGACCTGGATGTCTTCCGTAAGGTTCCGGCTGGCGTGCCAGAAGCTTTTAAAAAGTATTTGGGTAAACCACTGTGTGATATTCCGGCGCCAGACAGTTCAGACCAATCCTACGCCGATTATTATGTGAAGGACCTGTTCACCACAGCAGAGAAGATGCACTTGGAACTGGATATCATCCGGGCGCATGAGAAATACCGATCCGGTTTTTTCGTGGAGGCGATTGAAAAGGTGCTGGAAAAACAGGCTGAAGTCAGACGGATTTTAGAAGAAATTTCCGGCCGCAAACTCGGCAATGAATGGACACCGATCCAGGTCATGGAAGACGGCTATCTCAAAAGCCGTGAATTCGTCAGTTTGGACGAGGGTAAACAGCAGCTGGTTTATAAGGATAAGGACGGGCAGGCGCAGACCATCAGCTACGCCCATGGCGAGGTCAAGCTGAACTGGCGGGTAGATTGGCCGGCGCGGTGGTGGAAACTTGGGGTGCAAGCCGAACCTTTCGGTCGCGACCACGCCACCAAGGGTGGTTCTTACGATACCGGCGCCGTAATCGTTAAAGAAGTATTTGACGCCGAACCGCCGCTACCGCTGCCATACACTGACATTAACCGGACAGGCCAGACCAAAAAAATGAGCAAGAGCGCTGGCGACACAACCACAGCTGCTGAACTTTTAGAAATACTGCCGGCAGAGGTGGTCTGGTTTTTTGTATTGAGGTACCCGCCCGACAAACAGCTGTTCTTTGACGAAGGGCCGACGCTGATACGGCTGGTAGATGAATTTGCCGAACTGTTGGCCAAGCCTGACAAAACGGCCAATGATAAACAATTAATTGATATCTGTCTGCATGGTATGACAAGTCCGACGGTCAGCCGAGTGCCGTTTTCGCACCTGGTGGCCAGCTATCAGGCAGCCTTGAAGGACGTTGATAAAACACTCGACATCATCCGCAGGACCGAGCATGCCGCAACAGTCGATGAAGACACAGGCACTATCCAAACTGAATTGAAATTCATTGATAACTGGTTGGCCAAAAGCGCTCCTGACGAACTGAAATTCTCGCTTCGCGAGGATATCGACAAGAGTGAATTCAATGACACTCAAAAACAGTTTCTTGATCAGTTGGCGGACAAGATTGAAAGTGCGCCAGAAAATGCAGATGGCAGCTGGTTCCATACAGCGATTTATGACTTAAAACAGGCTAGTTTATCGCCACAAGAAAAGTTCTCAACCTTGTATGCGGCGGTCATCGGCAAAAAATCCGGGCCGCGGGCCGGTTGGTTCCTGAGTATTTTGCCACGCGATTGGTTGGTTAAGCGCCTGCGGCTCGAGGCCTAATGGTCCAAGTCAGTGACGAGGAATTCCAGCGCCTGATTGATGAGGCGCTGGGCAAGCTGCCCGGTGAGCACGCCAAGAATATCCGGAACATCGCTATTCTTTATGAAGAAGAACCGACAGTTGAGCAGCGGCTCAAGACCAATCTGAATCCCTACCAAACGTTACTTGGACTGTATGAAGGTGTGCCACTGACCCAGCGCCAAGGTCAGACCAGAATTCTGCCCGACAAGATCACGCTGTTCAAGGGTCCGCTGACGCGGCAGGCGCCAAATCTGGCTGCACTTGAGGAAAGTATCAAGCACACTCTCTGGCACGAAATCGCCCATTACTACGGCCTCGACCACGGCCGCATCCGCGACCTGGAATAGGGTATACTAGTCATAAGCGGAGGTAACAAATATGGCGCAAAACTTATGGGATAAAACTTGGAAAGATCGCCGAGGCCGCGTGGTCATCTGGGAGACGCCCAACGCTTTCCTGATCAGTTGGGCCGTCCTGACTTTCGTATCCCTTTTTTTCAATAACAGCAGCCAAGTCGGTGACATCCTATCGTGGTTGGGTTCAGTGTCGCTGATTATCTGGTCATTGCTGGAAATCACCCGCGGTACCGACTACTTCCGCCGAGCCCTCGGCCTCCTGGTCTTCATCCTGGCGATCATGTCCCTTATAAAGAATTTATAATCAATCAGTTTTTAGTTTGGCGGCAAATTTTTGGCGCAGCTTTTGGATCTTGGGGTCGATAATGAATTGGCAGTAGGCGGCCGAAGGGTTCTTATTGTAATAATCCCGCATGTCGGCTTCGGCTGGCCAGAACTTCTTGAATGGTTCGATGTAAGTCACGACCGGATCTTTCCAGAGCTTGGCCGCGAAATTATGCTTCATATCTTCGGCTACCTGTTTCTGCTCGTCTTCGTGGTAAAAAATGATCGAACGGTACCACTCGCCGACATCATTACCTTGGCGGTTCAGGGTCGTCGGGTCATGCATGACGAAGAAGATTTCCAGAATCTCCCTATAAGTGATTTCCTTTTCATTAAACGTCAGTTGTACGACTTCAGCGTGGCCAGTATTGCCTTGATAGACATCATTGGCCATCGGGTTGGCGACGTGGCCGCCGCTGTAGCCGGATACTACCTTGTCAGCGCCCTTGACCCGTTGGTAAAAGGCCTCCAGACACCAGTAACAGCCACCACCGAGAGTTGCTAGTTCAGACATAGTCATATTGTACACTGGAGGTGTGGCAGCTATCATATTTGACTTTGACGGCACGATTGCGGACAGCTTCGAGGCGGCAGTGCAGATTTTTTACCAGCTGAGCGGGCATCACGAGGCTTTACCATCAGAGGAAATCGAACACTTGCGTGGCCTGTCGCTGCTGCACGCCGCCGAGGAATTGCATGTCCACCCCTGGAAATTGCCGTTCCTGCTGGCGCGCGGCCGTCGCCGGATGGCTCGCCAGATTGATAGCGTCAAAATCCAAACCGGCATGCCTGAGCTGATCCGTAAACTGCACGCCCAAGGCCACCAGCTATTCATTATCAGCTCCAACAGCACCAAGAATATCCAGAAATTCTTAAAAAATAATGGATTATCCGACTATTTTGAAGCGATTTGCGGTGGGGCCGGCCTGCTCAAGAAATCCCGCTTTATCAAAAAGCTGATAAAACGTAACCGTCTGGATCCGGCCGCGATCTGGTATGTCGGGGACGAAACTCGGGATATTTCGGCCGCCCATGAGGCTGGCCTGCCTATCGTCAGTGTCACT
>CAZCXO010000049.1:0-5799 GCA_964502645.1 uncultured Candidatus Saccharibacteria bacterium | reverse complement strand
CGCTAGCTGAAACCGAAGAGAAATTAGCCAAAGAAGAGCGCAAGGTCGCCGAAGAGACTGCAGAAGTTAAGCCAAAGAAAGTTATCAAACCAGCCCGGCCGCGTATCGAACGGCGAGGCAGGCATTTCCGCAAGAGCGCCGAACAGATAGAAAAGGGCAAAGTGTATGGTCTCGAAGAAGCAGTTGACTTGGCCAAGAAGACCAGCCATGTCAAATTTGACGCTACCGTAGAACTCCATGCCAATCTTGGGGTCGACCCCAGGCACGCTGACCAGAATATACGTGACAACTTGGTGTTACCGGCGGGCACAGGCAAAAAGGTCCGCATCGCGGCCCTGACCGAGGATGCTGAGGCGGCCATGGCAGCCGGTGCTGACTTGGCTGGGACTGATGAGCTTTTCGCGGCTTTCGATAAGAATCAAATTGACTTTGATGTGCTGGTTACTACACCCAATCTAATGGCTAAATTGAGTAAATATGCGCGATTGCTCGGTCCGCGCGGCCTGATGCCAAACCCCAAGAGCGGCACCGTCACGACGGATATCGCCAAGGCTATCGCCGAGGCCAAGGCCGGCCGGGTCGAATACCGGATTGACACCACGGGTATCGTTCATCTCGGTGTCGGCAAGGTCAGCTTCAACCAGGCGCAACTGCTGGACAATGTCCAAGCCGTTCTGGCGAGCTTAAAGGCCAACAAACCCTCCAGTATCAAAGGCAATTACTTCCAGTCACTTTATCTGACTACCAGCATGGGTCCTTCAATCAAAGTTGACCTGGCAGCAATCGGGGCTTAGGGGTTGACGGTGGATAGTTCAGATAATAAGAAGAAGTTAAGCGGCGCCGTGGTCATTGTCTTTGACGGCATCGATGGCGCTGGTAAGACCACCCAGATTGAACTTGCTCGTCAGCAGCTCGAAAATGCGGGTTGGCCGGTTGAAGTCAAGCGTAATCTGGGCGGAACACCTATCGGCGAGGCTTTGCGTGAGGTTATCAAGTCGCCCGTCGAGAGGCCAGGGCTGACTAACTTATATATCTCTGCTGCCATCCAGGAAGCATTGATTGAGGCGATTGACCAGGCCAGGTCAGAAGGTAAGCTGATTTTGCTGGACAGAGGTCCCTTTTCCCTGGCCGCCTACGCGTCATATGGCGATGGCGCTAGTAAAGAAGCCGGCTGGGCCCAAGTTGAGCGCGGCCTGTCCACTATCAAACCCGAGCTGACGATTATCTACAAAACTGATGTGGGTAAGGCGCTTGAGCAAGTGCATCAGAAGGCTGAGCAAGCTGACTACTTCGAACGCCAACCGCGCGAGTACTTCGAGCGGGTTGCCAAAGGTTACGCTGATGCCGCTCAGCGATACCCGGAGAAAGTCGTAACGATCGACGCCAACCAGCCGATCAACGAAGTCCAACAAGCCACCACCAAGCATATTAATCAGGTGCTGAACACTAAAAACGCATAGCTCGCATCAGGGCACTCATTGTCCGCGAGAAACCGCGTAACCCGCCCCGGTAAGCGACATAGCGGTCCTGCCACTCTGGCTCGTACTTGGCCTTGAACCTGTGTAAACCACTGAAAGAATAAAACCGATCACCGTTAGCGTAAGCGAAACGGAAGACACGTTCAATTATCTGGCTGGCGTCGTCATCATTGTCCTCCAACCCTGCCAAGGGGCAAAGACCAAGATTAAGACGTTTATAACCTTGTTGTCGCAGTCGTTCTATAAGATTCATCAAGAGATAATCGTTGACATTGCCCAGACTCTTTTGGCCATGTCTGAGCAGGTCGTAGGTTGCCTCGTCCTTATCAAATTCAGCCGGCACCAGGGTCACGAAGCCCTGGATGGTTTCAGCAGCATCGCGGGCTACTAATATTTGGCATTGCTGGATATACTCCGGCGAGAAGTAGCCCATGACGAAGCGCCGCTCGGCCCGGTTTCCCTGTGACAGCCATTCATCCGATATTGATTTCAGGCGGTCGACGACAGCCTGGTGGTGGGGTGGTGATAACAGCTCACAGCTAAAGCTATGCTTGGCGAACTTGTTGCCGATCTGACGGAAATACTTCTGGCCGGCGACTTTGTCGCGGAAGTGAGCCAGGTCAAGGATGGCTTCCTGACCAAGTTTCTGCATGGTGAAATCATTCTGCTCGTACAGCTTTCTATTGACGTCTGAGACATGGACCATGGCCGGCAGCCAGTCGTTGCCGAAGCAAAGATGATCAAAGCTTTTGATAAGCATCGGAAACCTGGCGCTGACACCGGCCGGGTCACTGACGCATAAGGCTACACCGCGGCTGACATGAAAGGCCAGTCCGCTTTGGCCGCTGCCATCAAAGAAATATTGTTTGTCATGCGGCCATAACTTGAAGAACTCTTCGCTCTGGGCAGACTGGTCTTTCAGTAAGGCGGCCATATGCCCGCGCTCGGCATGCTGGTCTGACAGACGCATCCGCAGCGGTTGGAACAGCGATATTCCAGCGTAGGCGATCGCACCAAGGCTGACGAACGATAAGGAGTCGACGAACAGATGGGCGCGGCGGGTATGCGGTTGCAATGGCTCTGCGGTCGTAACGTCAAACTGGTCAATCGTATAGTGTATGGCCGTGCCAAAACCGATTTCCTGATGGAAGTCACTTTTGTCCAGCAACTCAAATCCAGCCACGCCGTAAATCAAGGCTGCCATGATAATGATGGTGCTGAACCGGGCCGCGAACCGGAAGCCTTGGATGTCGCTCTTAACCACAAACTGGTCTTTGAAAAGCCAAAGTAGACATAAAACGACTATCGGCAATACCAAAGCCCGCATGATTTCCTCGAAACTGGCCTGGTGAAAATGTAGACGGTTCAACAGCTGATTCAGGCCGGTGCCCAGATAAAACACATAGGCCAGAACCGTTACCAGCCAGGCCGTACGCTTGCGGCGGCGCAATAAGGCACCCAGATAGATGAGGCTCAAACCGATTAGTAGCGGCACATCGACCGTCAGGTCGGTCAGCATAGCCCCGCGGTGATCGAAAATCTGGTCCAGCAGGCTGGTTGCCAGGATATAGGCGCCGTGGACAGTCACCAGCAGGCCAAGGAACTGGACCGCGAACTGGCGGCGGACTGACAACTGGCCGCGGGCCAGATTCGGAGTGCTCATTACTCAATATTGTACTAAAAACACGGTATATCTGCCCAAAACACAAGCTTATACAGCCTATTTGCGTAAAAATCACATTGTCCTTATGCTTGCTATGTTGCGCAGCCCTATCTTAAACTTAAGAGGTCAACGAGGTGTTTATGGCAGTTTATAGCAATACCCAGATCCGCGCCGCCATCAATGATGGCCATATTATCTGTCATCCTTTCGATCCTAAGCACATCTCCCACGCCAGCATGGACGTGACTCTCGGCTACCACTATTACCGCATCGAGCGGATGAACGAACGTACTATCTATAACCCTTTCGATCCAGAGGATGTCGAGCGCTACTTCGATGGGCCGTATAAGGCCATGCCGCATGGTGAGTGGTGCCGGCTGAACGGCTTCAAGGGACTCAGCAACATTCCGCTTGACCATCCGGTTATAAGCCTCAAACCGCGCGAACGTATCCTGGCTCACACCCACGAGTTCTTTGGTATAAAGCCGCCTGGCGCGTTTGAGGTCAAGTCCCGCTCCAGCTGGGGTCGGAACGGTGTAGCCGTCTGTTTTGACGCCGGCTGGGTTGACCCCGGTTACATCAATCGTCTCACCCTGGAGATTTATAACCTGAATGAGCGAGAGACCGTCTTGTTGCCGGTCGGCGAGCGTATTGCCCAAGCTATTTTCCTGGAAACCGGGGAGGTCGATGGTACGTACGGTGCCGGCCGCAATGACGGCTTCAGCGGCAAGTACCAGCAAGGCAGCAACCTGGAGACCATCATCAAGACCTGGTCGCCGGATATGATGCTGCCAAAGGCCTACCGTGACAAACGGGCTATGCCAGCCAAGATCGAAGGTATGGCTTATGAATAGGGGCCGCTACATCGTCATTGAGGGCGCCGAGGGCGTCGGTAAGACGACCCAGGTCAACGAGCTGGCGCGTCGCCTCCAAGCCGCCGGCCTGCCAGTCAGGACCCTGCGCGAGCCTGACAGCCAGAGTGACCTGACAGCCAGGGCTATCCGCCAACTGACACAGGACCCCCGTTATCCTATGAATACCCGCACCGAGGTACTACTCTACAATGCCGCCCGCTCCCAGAGCCTCCAGGTCATCCGCAAAAGTGTCAATCAAGGTGTGGTTTGCCTGGTTGACCGGAATTATCTGACCACTTTGGCGCTGCAGTATTATGGCCGCGGTGACGTGCCGGATTACCAGACGATCAATAACATCATCCAGTTCGCGGTCGACGGCATGGAGCCTGATCTCTGCATCGTCCTGGACGCACCGGTCAACATGCTCCGTGAAAGGCTGAAAGACCGTTATAACGGAGAGCGGTTCGATAACCTGAGCGATGCCTTCCTGGAGAGGGTCAGGGCGGGCTACCTCTGGGAAGCCAAACAACGGGACTTCCCGGTGGTCTTCGCCACAGATGATACTGACGGAGTGGCCGACAATATCTGGAAGCTGGTTTCAACTAATCTGGACCTTCGTGACAGCCAGGCAGCAGTGGCGGCACCACCGACCTCAGTCAAGGAAATCATCGACCAAAAGCAGCTGCCGAAACCAACCGAAGCCAGTGTGGCGGCCGCTTCGGATGCGCCGCTGGTCAAGAAGTCTAGGGACGGGGTCTATGGCATGACTGACGCCGGCCGCGACTACCTGAGTCAGGCTGTGACTGATGTTGACGGCGACGTCTACGCTTTCACCAATAAGCTAAGTCCCATAACTATCGCGGCCGCGATGGCCAGGCTCAGCCGGCGCGGCGATGACATGCGCATCACGATTCTGGATGAATTCGCCAACAAAATCGACAAGGACGCCCAGCTCCTGCACCGCGTCATCACGGCCTACGGTGATGATTCCGTCCAGCAATTGGGCGGTATCCACGTTGTCGTCGAAAACGCTTCTAATTTGCTCACCAAGAAACTGGAATGGGGCCGCCTGGCGGCCTATCTGGAACAGTCCACCCGCTACATCTACTTCGACCAAAAAGACGCCCAGGGCCGATACCGTTACTTCATGCCTGATTACTTCAACAAGGAGCTCAAGCAAGTCTATGAGAAAACCATGGACACTATATTCGATACTTATTCGGAAATGGTCCGTCAATTAACGGAATATGTCCGGACTAGCTCCAACACACCTGAGTCCGAGCGTGACATTCCCTGGAAAGGTGCCACCAAGGCTCAGGCCTGTGATGCCGTGCGAGGTGTCCTGCCGGTTGCCACCAAGTCCACGGTCGGCATCTTCGCTTCCGGCCAGGCCATCGAGAGCCTGATCATGCATCTGTTGAGCGACGAACTGCCGGAGGCCCAAGCGACTGGCGAAAAGCTGCTGGAGCAGTGCCGCCAGATCATTCCTATGTTCCTGGAAAGGGCTGATAAGCCGGAAAGAGGCGGTGCCATGATAGCCTATCGAGCCACTACGGCCGAACAGGTACGCAAAGTGGCCGAGGAATACCTACCCACTAACCACGCTCCAGGCATTCCTGAGCCGGTCGCGCTGGTCGACTTCTGGCCCAGAAACGAGCTGATGTTGATACCAGACATGCTATATGAGCACAGCGACTTGCCTCTGGAGCAACTGCAATCAGAGGTCAACGCCTGGCCCTATGAGCAAAAAGTGGCAGCTCTCAAAGCTTACATGGGGGAACGGCTTAACCGTCGCCACCGTCCC
>CAZCXO010000048.1:0-5811 GCA_964502645.1 uncultured Candidatus Saccharibacteria bacterium | reverse complement strand
CAGTCTGTTCGCTAGCTTTGTCGGCTTGACCTTTATAAACCTACTGTCGCATGCTTGGACAGATGATACGCTGGCCTATGTCTGGTGGGGCCTGGCCGGCATCGCCATGGTGACCCTGCCCGCCAAGGCTTCTAAAAAGAAGCAACCATGATCTGGATTGCCCTGCAGCGTTGGTATAAACGCTCAGCCAAACAGCACAAAACAACCGACCAATTCCTCAAATATATGACTGGTGGCAGTATTTACTTTTGGAGCGGCTACGTGATCTTCGCGGTCGGTTATTCATTGTTGCACCTCTGGTGGCTGTGGGCCAAGGTGGCCGCTGATGCCATTGGCTGGACATTGAACTATCTGGTTCAACGTTACTGGGCTTTCGCCGAACAGCACCACCTGCGCGAAATCGAACATATCTACCGCTATCTCTTCATCGAGACTATCGGTTTCATCCTCGACTACGCCATCATCGGTGGCCTTAAAGCCCTCGGCATCACGCCTTACATCGGCTTCTTCATTTCCAGTGCCTTCTTCACGGTCTGGAGCTGGCTCTGGTACAAGTATTGGGTCTTTCCTGACAAATCGCCCAGCCATAATTAGCAGCTTTTTATATATTCGAAACAGGTCGGTTCCAATTATTTACGAAATTTCTATAATAATCGGAAATGACCCTCTTCGATATATTGAAAGAATTCAATCTTAACACGGCAGCTACAAGCTGTTACGAACTCCTGTTAAACAAAGGTCCCAGCACTACTCAGCAATTGTCGAAGCAGCTTGATTTGCCTGCAATTAATCTTTGCGGCCGTTTTGCCAGGAGCAGAACATTGAATTTCCACCGGCTTTTCCACGCCAATTGTTAAAAAACTTGCCCCTGTGCCATAATACTAAGCATGAACGAAAAGCAAACATCGGAGCAGTCCAAAATCCGCCCGACCAAAAAACAAAAAGAACTCTTAAGTTTTATTGAAACTTTCATTGCCGAGCATGGTTACAGCCCGAGTTACCGCGAAATCATGCAGGGTCTCAACTACAATTCCGTCGCCACCGTAGCACTGCACGTCAATAACCTGATTAAGCGCGGCCACGTCCGCAAGCGCGACCATTCGGCGCGCTCGTTGGAGGTGATTTCTGCCAGTCAGGCTAAGCCGATTACCTCTAACGTCATCGATCCTGCCGAGGAAAAATGGCTGGTCGAAAAAGTCGAGCACGCCTTCCAACAGATTGAAACCACTGGCGGGGAGCTGGTTGAGAGTAGCTTTGACCATCTCTACGTTCTGATCGGTGCGCTCAAAGTCCTCGGTCTGGAAGGCGCCGCCCAGAGCTTCATGCCGCGCCTGACGGCCCTCAAGCAACGCAGTAATTAATACTATATCTAGCGTGTAGTCATGGTGCTAAACTACTAGCGCTAGAGTTAACAAATAGATGCTGGAAGTGGGTGGAACTCCCACACTGTGCCGCAACGGTAAAAGTCCGATACAGCTAACAAGTCTCTCGAGCAGGAGCTGACGAAGCCGTATTCGTACCCTCTCGCTCTCGAGCAGAGGGTATCTTCATGGCCGGTTCAGCCGAAACCGCAAATCATCTTTATCCAGCCCAAGAAGCTGTCCGGCCGCACCTTGGATTAGTGGTTGATAATTCTGTTGCACTTGAAACTATCCCTCTGCAAGCAGAACAAGACGACTATCACTCACCACGCCACAAAGGCCGTGTAGCTATCGAAGCCCTACAAGCCGAATACGACGCTATCACTGAATTGGCGGAATTAACTGATGGGCAAATGCGCCTTCCAGTCGAAATGACTTATGACGGGCATGATTTGTATGGCCCGGACGGGCGTAGTGCGACTCAAGCTGCGGAAAATGGTTATAAGAAGGCTCGCGAACAAGCCAAGGAAAATGGCAATCTGTGGTTTGAGGTCGGCCGGCGTGGTACTGAGCGCGGCGAAGTTCCGGAGTTCGTTCAGAAGCTCCAGGAAGCCAGCGCCAACACCATGATAGTAACCTCGGATTTGCCTCATGCCCTTGAAGACGCCGAAGAAGACGTCGGCGGTTACAATATCGCCCGCCAGCTGGCCTTGGTCAGGGTTATAACCCAGCTGCCTAATGGCAAGATCATGATGTATTCACAAACCCTGGATGGCTCGAACCGGCAGGCGCTGGAAGCGATCCATACCGAGTTCGGATTCCAGGCTGAACCGGGTGAGCTTTTGGCTCAGCGGCGCTTTCTCAACCTGTCACCGGATGATCAAGAAACCGTCATGGACCGTATCACAGATACTTATGACCAGGAAATGCAAACCCAGTTCGGCGGCCAATTTTATGCAGGCAGGACTCCGGCGGATTACCGTAATACCTATGACTTCGTGGTACAACAGCGTGATTTGATAGAGACTTACAAAGAAGCCAAACTTAACGGTAGACTGACTGATAAGTTTATGTATAACCTTGCGGCCAGCATCAACAACAGGTTCAAGACATATAAGCGACAAGTTGAACCGGCTCCGGCACTTTCCAGAAAAGTAGACAAAGCTCCTGACCGCACCAGATATATCGGTTATGACCATGAGGCTGTTTACCAGGAATTGCACAGAGAGGGTAGGTTGGCACGCCGGGCGGGTAAAGTCTTTAGCGGCTGCGGTTCGACCTGGAAAGCTGAAAGTGATGATTCTACCGAGTCTTTGATGAATAGCTTAGGGTACAGTACCGAAGCAGCTACCAAAAGCTGGCATGGCGGTAAGATTTTCAAAAATGCCAAATGTGTCTCCTGTGAAAAGGTCAAGAGCGAAGTCGGTGCCTGCCATATTTGCAAAGATTGTGTTGATCATCCCAAGGGCAAAATCAGGACAGTCCAAGGTCGGACAGGTGACCCTAAAAAAGCTCCCATCCGCGATAAACCCGCTAAAGTCATTTCTCTTGATCAATATCGCAAAGCCAAAGAAAAGAAGTCCGAAAAAGTAGTGGAAAACCTATAATAAAAACATGGCTAAGAGGATAGGAATCTATGCAGGGACGTTTGATCCGGTGCACGCCGGGCATGTGGCTTTTGCCTTACAAGCCATGAAGGCGGCTAAATTGGAAAAAGTCTATTTTTTACCAGAGCGGCGGCCTCGTAATAAGCAACCGGTAGAGCACTTTGCTCATCGAGTGGCCATGCTGAAAGAGGCGGCCAAGCCGCATCCTCAATTTGGTGTTTTGGAACTGCCAGACACTAGTTTTTCGGTGCGATACACCTTGCCAAGACTACGTAAGCGGTTCAGCACAGCACAGCTATTTTTCCTATTTGGTTCAGACATTGTCGGCCACATCCACCACTGGCCCGAGGCAGAGCGTTTAATTAAGAGATATGAGCTGATTATTGCTGTACGTAATCGAGATAAAATCAAGTCACTGCAGCAAGCTATTACTACTTGGCCGATCCAGCCACTGGCTGTGACCCTGCTTAACAGTCAGGCGCCTAAGGTATCATCCGGAAAGATTCGTCAGGCCTTGCGGTTAGGCCGCAGAGCTCCAGGTTCATTACCCAGTGTGGCGCGATACAGCAACCAGCACTGGCTCTACGTGTCCTTGTCCTAGATTGACAGGGCGTAAGCACTTTGCTAGAATCATAAGACTTCACCGGGTAAAACCACCCGTGAGAGACAAAAACTAAAAGGGGAATGTCCGCCAGGGGCGGCGTTAAAGAGGTGTTAGTGTCCGTCAAAATAAAAAAGGTCAGAAGTTCGCGGCAGCGTATTACCGTCCATGTCCACCGGCCGGAGTGGCGCCGGTTCGTGGAGTACTAGGCTTATTGTTTAGTCTGGCTGGTCGGGGCGGTATCGGCTGGCGCTGCCGGCGTGCTGGTAGCCTGACCGGCTTTCTTTGCGATCTCAGCCTTGATCTGGCTTTCGAACGATGCCAGCGCGACGTTGGCCTGGCCGACCTGGATCTGCTTGCCATCCAGGAAGAAGGTCGGCGTGCCGCTGACCTTCAGCTTGTTACCCTCGGCCGTATCAGCATTGATCAGGTCGTTGACCTTACTTGAACCGTAATCAGCCTTGAACTTGGTTAGATTTAGTCCTAACTGTTGGGCATATTGATTGAAGAACGTAGTCGCATCGCTGGCTGATGACCACTGCTGCTGGCTTTCATATAGCAGGTCATGCATTTGCCAGAACTTGTTCTGCATGGCAGCGGCCTCAGCAGCGCGGGCGCCAGCGAAGGCATTCTGGTGCAGGTTGGTCAAGGGGAAGTTACGGAACTGGAAAAAAATCTGTTGGCTGAATTCGGCCTGGACCTGCTTGACTACCGGGTAGAATTCGCCGCAGAACGGGCATTGGTAATCGCCATACTCTACCAGCGTGACGTGGCTCTGACCCTGGCCTTCGGTATGCTGGGTAAGTGTGCCAGCTTTGCCGGAGCCGCCCGAATCGGACTTGTTACCGCTGAAAGCAATGATACCGACGAAGGCTAAGATGATGACGGCTATGATGGCCAAAAACTGTTTCGACATAGGTTGCCAAATCTCCTAATTATGTATCCCAGTATACATTAACGACGACTAGCCGGCTCATCGGGGTATAATCAGAAGCAGGATGAAGAACCTGCTCATTACACTGGTCTTACTGCTATTGGCACTGGCCGGTATCGTCATCCGGAAGACTTACTTCGCCGTGCCGGTCCGTGAGCTTAAACGCCGCGCGGCTAAACACCAACAACCGGCTGTCCAATTATATCGGGCAGTTGCTTACGGTCGAAGCTTACGAATTCTGCTTTGGTTGTATATCGGCCTGACCAGCGCGGTACTCGTGGTCTGGTTGGCGAGATGGCTGCCGGTCTGGATCAGTCTATTGATCGTTGGGCCGCTTCTATGGATTACGTTTTCCTGGTTGCCAACTACGCGTACCACAAAGACAGGAATTTATCTCTCCAAATTAGTCACGCCGCCCATCGCTTGGTTATTGAACTACTTACATCCGACACTCAGTCGCAGCGCCGCCGTACTTGAAGGCCATCAGCTCGCCCACACCGGCCTGTTTGAACGTGATGACGTGTTGGCTCTGCTGAAACGTCAGAAATCCCAAACTGATAACCGGCTGAGTGATGAGGAGCTAGGCATCATCAAGCGTGTCCTGGAATTTGATGATCACCATGTCGGCGACATCATGACCCCGCGGAGCGATGTAAAAACCGTGCTATCTGACGCCACTGTCGGCCCAATCCTGATTGATGAGCTCCATCAAAGCGGCCAGGACTTTGCCCTGGTGCGGCGGACCCAGCGCGGCGATTTCGTCGGCAGCCTGGCCTTCGGCCAGCTCAACCTCGACACCCAGGGCAAAGTCCGTGATGCCATGGACGGCCATGTCTATTACCTGCACGAGGCTGACACGTTGAGCCAGGCCCTGCATGCTTTCTTCACCACCAACCACCCGTTGTTCATCGTTGTCAACAGCGCTGAAGAATTCGTTGGCGTCCTGACAGTCACCACTGTCCTTAAACAAATGTTGGGACATGTGCCAGGTGAAGACTTTGACCAATACACCGATCTGACGGCTGTAGCCGCCCGCCACCGAACCGTCCCAAAAGCCGAAGACCAAGAAACCCCTGTTAAAACAGATGACGAAGTGGTAGAATAGCTCCCTGATGAGAGTATTGAGTTCTGATGTCAAAGACCACGTCGGCCAGACGGTTCATATCCAGGGCTGGCTGCACAAGAAACGCCTGCTCGGCGGTTTGACCTTCATCAACGTCCGCGACCGCCGTGGCCTGGTTCAGGTCGTTATCCAGGACAAGGCCGAGGTAGAAAAACTGCGCGGCCTGCAGATCGGTACCGTACTAC
>CAZCXO010000047.1:0-5889 GCA_964502645.1 uncultured Candidatus Saccharibacteria bacterium | reverse complement strand
CCGGCGGTTCGACCTGCATGACTTTCAAAGAACCATGGCCGATATCCAACCCGAACAAGGGCTTGTCATGGAAGAAGTTGGCGATTTTAGCAGTTTTCATTTATTCCCACCACAGGGTCATATCGCTTAAGTATATCAAATCCCATATGCCTATTGCCTATGGTAACCCTTGATCACCCATACAGTATTACCCGGTACACCGGCTGAGCTACCGAATGTAATCGCTGCCGTGTTGCTCATACTGATGGTCTGACCGATGACCGCTCCCAACTGGCCACTGTTACCCAGTGAAACTTGGGACCAGTAGGCATAAAACAAGCTGCTGGCAGCCGAGGCTGAATTATTCAGGTTGATAGTAGTAGTGATTCGTGAGGTTGCCAAGTTCGTACCAGTGACACTTGCACAATCCGGCGAACAGCCAGCTGTACTGTAAAAGGTGTAGAAGGCTGCCCCCGTGTTGCTGTTATTACGCACGACCGCCGAGCTTTGTGAGAAAGTGATGCCGCCAGACCCGTCCACCATGATATTCGGGGCAGTACTACCATTGGAATTGGAGATGACCAGCTGGGCGCCTTGGCTGACGCTGAGCGAACCTGTGATCCAGACATTGCCTTGGATATTAACCGTACACTTGGAATTACTGACAGTTACGTTACCGGTGATCTTGGTATTGGCCTGCCAGGTAACTGTCTGGTTGCCAGAGCAGGAAGCAGCCGCTCCAGTAATATTATGTGCGACTGCTGCTTTTTGGCCGGCCCGGTCATAAGTCGGTAAAGCTAATGGCGCTACGGTGCTGCCTGATACCAGACCGGTATTACTCATGTTACTGCCATCGGTCTGGTTAGTGGCTGTCACGGTACCATAAATATGGGCATTGGGGCTCGTGATGTTGATAGGTTGACCATTTTCACCGCTGGCACAGACATGGGGATAGGTTGAATCAGCCGGATTAGGGCAGGCCTGGTCAGCGACCTGGACATTAACGGGGCCGGTACTGAGGCCGATCTGGGCTGAATTGGACATTGTAATCTGGCCATTGATAAAGACATTGCCACTGACTATCTTGGAGTTATTAATCATTGACAGGCCACCGGCACCGGCCACGATACTGTAGTTGCCAGTCGTAACCGGATACAGGTCGACATCGATCGATACCGTACTGGCCGGTGCCGTGGTCGAGGCCGGCCAGTAGGTCTTGCCGGTCACGGCGATTGTCTTGGAATTGTCGTCACCACTGACGCTGGCAGTAAACGTCGTCCGGAGCTTGCTGTCACTATGCAGAGCGACTTCACCGCTGGTACCGGTCCAATTGTTATTCAGGCTCAATTGCTCGACCCCGTAATCAGCCCCGGCGTCGGCGGCTAGCTGCGCCTCGGTATGCAGCTGATCGGAGCGCCCGACCTGGAAGCTGGTCAATGACAGGTTCATATCATACATGGCAATCAGAATAAGTACGGGCAGAGTGATAATGAAGACCAGAATGATTGAGCCGCGTTCATTAAGTTTTGATAGTTTTTTCATCTTTAGAACCGATTCCTTAAGGTGACTTGGGTCGTGGTTGTCAAGTTGATCGGGGAACTCGGGGCATTACGCTGCATGTTCAGGGTAATCTTGATCGAACGGGCCTCGGTCGGGTCAGTCGTGGCGGCGGCATCCTGGTCATACATGGTAAACGTCATGGTATTGACGTAAGCAGCCAGCTGGATATCCGATGAACAACTTGGGCTGGCCAAGCTGGGCGGACAAGTGGTTTTCAGGTTATTACCAGTGGCATCCGGATTAGCTAATTTACGTTCCATCAGAGTCGAACCGTTCTTATAGTAAACCAGTTCGTTCATGTAAGGGCTGCCGGTGTCAGGATCGATAATATAATCCCGAGAAACGGTTTGGGCTGGCACGGCGATGATAATGACGAAGTTAGCATTACTGGTCGTCCAGGTACCGCCAGGTGCGTTGGCGTCAGCTATCTGGTTGGTCTGGCGGATACCATCACCGAAACGGATATTTTCAACCGTTGAACGCAACAGGTTCTGTGAGTCCACGGTCATGTTGGTCAGTTCGTCATTACGTGTGATTACGACGAAATAGTTGACGACAAGCCCCAAGAATACGACACCTACCACTGCCACGACGGTAACCACAGTAATGACTTCTACCAGGGTGAAACCACCCTGCCAAAACTTAACCGCTTTATTGCCCGACACCGAGTTCTCCTATGTAAGTCGTGTAATTGTAGGAATTGCTTTGCCCTTGGTCGGTATATGACACGCTGATGTCAACCTGTTTCAATCCGCCCGAAGGTGAACCAATAACCATCGAGGCATTGCGGACTGGCGGCATCTGGCTGGGCAACTCGCTGGATATATTAGTCGTGCCTGGCGTCAGGCTGCTATAGCCTTGATTGCGCAGAGTCTCGACCTTGGCTTCCACGTAGGCATTGGCCAGGTTCAAGTAGCGGCCGCGTTGGCTGAGATGCAAGTAAGATGTCGTTACCTGGCTGAGCGAACCGACGATAATACCTGACAAGGCTATAGTGACCAGTAGTTCGACGATCGTGAAGCCCGGCAAAGCCGCCGGCTTAGTTGTTTTCATGCTTATGCTTAATTATATAGTAAAGCCCCGGCTGGACCGGGGCTTTGACTGGGAAACCTATAACCTTAGTCGAGGTTTTGGACGGCATCGGTAGTTGAGCCGTTAACGGTACCTTCGTAGGTAGCGGTGAGGGTGTACTTGGCACAAGTCGTGTCATCTGATTCACAACTGCTAGTGCCATCTGATTGCGTAGGCTGGTACGAATAGACCTTGGCTGCTGGAGCTGAAGCCATTTGTTTGCTCTGGGTCGGGTTAGACGGGTCTATCAAGGCGTTCTGGTCCAGACTCTTCATATTAGTGCTTAACCAACCGGCGTTATTCAGGTCAGCCCTGCTGGGGTAATAGCCGTTCTGGCTGAAGAAGGCTTCTATATGCGTCTGCAGAGACTTGAGGTCCGAAGTCCGCTTCGAGTTACGTGCTTTGGCTTGAATGCCGCTGTAGGTAGTGATTACCAATAAGGCCAAAATACCTATGACTACGATGACGATCAACAGTTCGACGATCGTGAAGCCTTTATTGCTTTTTTTAAGGGAGATCATAAGAGCCCACCCTCCTTGATTTAAATATTTTGCTTGATCTTTGCAGCCAACAGATAAGCTACAACTATCTGGCTATGATTATAACCATAAGCGTTAACCAGTCAACACTTTTCTGGGGATAACCCCAAACTGCGCTTAGGTGTTACCGATGTTTTTGCTCAAATTAGCAATTGGCCCCATCACTGAGGCAGCTATCAGGCCGACACTTGCGCCGAGGAAAATGATCATAATTGGCTCGATTATAGCCGCTAGGCTGTCAATCATCACTGACACCTCTTCTTCGTAAAAATCAGCGATTTTGACTAGAACCGTATCAATCTGTCCGGTTTCTTCGCCGACCAGCAGCATCTGAGACACGATCGGCGGGAAATGTTTGCTATGGCTCAGCGGCTCAGATAGTTGCTTGCCGTTCTTAACTTCTTTGGCAGCGGCTTCCAATTCGGCTTGGATGACTTTATTTCCCAGAGCCGCACCTGTCACATCCAATGCGTCAAGCACGCTGACGCCGGCTGCCATCAAAGATGCGAACGTGCGTGAGAAGCGAGCGATAGCCACCTTGAGCACTATAACCCTGATGATCGGTAAGCGTAGCAGCAGCGCATGGAACCGATACTTTCCCTTATCGGTCCGAATATAACGCACCAGGTAAAAAGCGCCGATCATTAATACGATAAGGATTAAAATCAGGTTTGGTATTTTGGATACGCCAGGAATCGGTAAATGCTTCAGAATGGTCGGATGAGAACAGAAATTGCTGATACCGAGCAACACCCTGGTATAAATCGGTAGCTGGGCATGCGGTCCGCCCAAGCTGGTCAGAATCATACCCAGCCGCGGCACGATGAACAGCATGATGCCAAAAAAAGCGATAATGGTGATTGACAGGATAACTGCCGGGTACATCATGGCGCCTTTGATTTTCTTGCGGATGCTGGCATCCTGTTCGACTTGGGTGGCCAGGCGCTTGAGAATGTCATCCAGGATACCGCCTTCTTCGCCGGCTCTGACCATGTTCACGTAAACGTCCGAGAACACCCGCGGATATTTGGCGAACGCATCTCCTAAAGGTTGGCCGCCTTCGACATCTTTGGTTACGCCAGCTAAGACTTCGCGCATATAAGGATTATCAGCATCGCCTTGCAAGGCGCTGAGCGAGCGGGTCAATGGTACGCCGGCCGAAATCATGGTTGATAACTGCCGCGTAAAGATTACCAGGTCCGATTGCTTGACCTTCTTGGATTTACCGAAGATTGAGCTGAGTCGGCTCTTACCCTTAGCCTTTTCAATCAAGAGGGGGTGCAGACCCTGCTTGTGCAAGGCGGCTAGCAGAGTGGATTTATTAGCCGCTTCGGCCGTGCCGGAGACAGTCTTACCCTCTTTGTTGGTCGCCTTGTAATTGAATTCCATGTTACTCCTGGGAGGTGACCCGCAGCACTTCTTCTATGGTAGTCTGGCCGCGTAGGGCCTTGATCAGGCCGTCCAGCTGCATGGTGATCATACCCTCCTTGGTAGCGGTGTCTTCGATATCTTCACTCGTACTGCCGCCGACGATCAGCTTTTGGATTGAACTTGAATTATTGAGCGCCTCATAAATTCCGACGCGGCCTTTGTAACCCGAATGGTTACAGTTCTCACAACCTTCGTCGCTGGCTTGCCACAAGCGGGCGATGGTGCTGGGGGTGGTGCTTAGGTCGGCAGCCGTGGCCTTGCTGCTGGACTTGCCGATGCCATCATGCTCAGCTTGGAGCTCAAGCTCATGAATCCGCTTGAGCCCGCCATTTTCATCTAACCGAAAAGCCTTCTCCAGTTGTTTGATCGTAGCAGCGTCGGGGGCGACGGCTTTGCGGCAATCTATGCACAGCCGACGAACCAGGCGCTGGGCTATCACAATCCGCACTGTACTGGCGATCAAGAATGGCTCCACACCCATGTCAAGCAGACGAGGCAGGCATGTGGCGGCATTATTAGTGTGCAAAGTACTAAAAACCAGATGTCCTGTCAAAGCGGCTTGGACTGCCAAGTCAGCCGTTTCCTTGTCACGGATTTCGCCGACCATGATGATGTTGGGATCCTGGCGCAGCATGGCCCGCAAGCCATTGCTGAAAGTCATGCCGGCTACCGGATTGACCTGAGTCTGGTTAGCCCCGATAACGTGATACTCGACCGGATCTTCTACTGTTGAAATGTTTACACTCGGTGTATTAAGCTTGCTAAGCACGCTGAACAGCGTGGTTGACTTGCCGGAACCGGTCGGCCCGGTCACCAGTACCATGCCATGCGGTTGGACTATAGCATGCTGCAAGTCAGCCAAGGCTGAGCCCCAGAAACCGAGTTCAACGAAATCAGCCGGCTTACTTGACTCGTTAAGTATGCGTATCGCGACTTTTTCACCGTCAAGGATGGGCAGAGTTGATACCCGCAGGGCATATATCAGACCGTTAACATCAACTTTGAACCGTCCATCCTGTGGTGCCCGCCGTTCGTCAATCTTGAGATTGCTCAGGATTTTGATCCGGCTGACCAATGCACCCAGCAATTTGCGGGGCAGCTTGTTGGCTTCTTTCAACAGCCCGTCAATCCGATAACGGATGACGACTTCGTTCTCACGGGGTTCGATGTGAATATCGCTGGCTCCGGCCTTGATGCCGTATTCGATTAGGATGTTGACGGTTTGGGCGATCGGTGAATCCTCGGCCACGTCCTTTTCATCTATCTCTTCACTTTCCGCTGCCTCGGACTCATCGGCGATAACTTTGGT
>CAZCXO010000046.1:0-5892 GCA_964502645.1 uncultured Candidatus Saccharibacteria bacterium | reverse complement strand
CGTAGTGGCCGGTGGCGATTAGGTCGGCACCATCTTCCAGGGCGGTTTCCAGGAATAGTTTGAACTTGACCTCTTGGTTGCACATGATATCCGGGTTCGGCGTACGGCCAGCCTGGTATTCGCGGACCATGTAGTCGACGACCTTATGCCTATATTCGGTTTCGAAGTCGTATAGTTTGAAGTCGATGCCCAACTGGACAGCGACACGCTTGGCGTCCTGGTAGTCTTCTTCCCAGGGACAGGTGAAGCCTGGCAGATCCTGGGACCAGTTTTTCATGTAGACGCCCGTGACGTGATAGCCCTGCTGCTGGAGCAGGGCTGCAGTGACCGACGAGTCAACGCCGCCGGACATACCGACAAACACCTTCTTGGCCATAGGCTACTATTCTAACAGATTAGACGTCGAGGAAGACGATGGCCTCGTCGGCCTTGACATGCATGATCCCACCAGATATCCGTATCTTCTGGTCGCCCTTGCTGACCGTGCGTAAAATCAGGTCGCAAGGTAGCAGCAGCGAGATGAAATTGTGATGGGTAGGCAGGATGTCGAAAGGCCCAGTGGCGTTCTCGGCCGTGATGCTGAAAGCCGGGCCGTCGTAGTATTCCTTGAACGGCGAGTAGACCCGGACATGCATGCTGAGCTTACCGGCCTGAGTGGATCGGCTAAGATCTTGCAATGCCTGGCGCTGTTCCTGCTCGACCTGGGTAGCCTGGTCGTCGCTCATACGATGATTTCCTCAATACTCTTAAGCGTTTCTTCGCGGGTAAAGAACTGGCCTGGGATGCCGTTCAACCGGGTCATCACGAACATGCTCTGCGAGAAGTTATTAATCAATTTCTTGGCCTTGGCGTAGTCAGCCCGATCGATTGGGCTGAGCTCGTTCTCACCGATGATGGCTATAATACCTTTGAGGGACTCATATTTTTGAAGCAGAGCCTGGACCTGGACGCTCAGCAGATAGTGACGTTCGCCGACAATCTCGGGCGTTAGCAACGATGACGACGTCAGGCTGAAGTCAACAGCCGGACGGATCCCCTGCTCCGCGACCTTACGGGATAGGATGATAATCGAATCCATTTCGTGCTGGATGAACTGCACCGCCGGGTCACTGATATCATCAGCCGGCACATAAATCGTCTGGACTGACGTGATCGACCCGTTTTCATTAGAACTTAACCGATCCTGCAGGGTTTTGACGTCAGAGAAGATGGTTGGCTCGTAGCCACCTTCGTTAGGGACTTCGTCCAGGATAGTCGACAACTCGTTACGGGCCTGGACATAGCGGTACATGTTGTCGGCAAAGAACAGGATGTCTTTCTGCTCCTCATCGCGGAAGTACTCTGCACCGGCCGTGGCCGAGATGCCAACCAGAGAACGCTGAACCGGGTTCTCGCTCATCTGCGCGAAAAACAAACAGGTGTTCTTAAGCAGGTCATTATCCTTTAGCGTCATGTAGAGCTCGTGGCCTTCGCGGATACGCTCACCAATGCCAGAAAAGAAACTTAAGCCGCCGCCGCTCTTGGCGATATTGTTAATAAGCTCCATGGTCAGAACGGTCTTGCCAACACCGGCGCCGCCGACGATACCGATTTTGCGGCCTTTAACAAAGGGGGTGAAGAAGTCGATCACCTTGATGCCGGTCTCCAGGATTTCCGGCCTGGCAACAGAGAAGTTGGAAGTCCTGCCTGGCAACTTGAGGATGTCCTTATAGCGTAATTGGTCTTCTGGAATCGGGCCCAATCCGTCGAGCGGGTCACCTAAAGCGTTGAGAACCCGGCCGATGGTCGCCGGACCGATCGGGATTTCAATACCGCGGTGGGAGCGCATCGTCGTCATACCTTTGTTAAGACGCAGGTCGCCGCGGACGTTCAGACAGTAAGCGATACCACCCGGCTCCAAGTGGTCGACCAGCAATTGGGTATCATGGCCGTTCTCAACGGTAATCAGCTCGTGGACACCGGGCAAGTCATCGTCAAACTGAGCCCGCACAACCATTTCCTTAATTGAAATCAGTGTGCCGGCCATCAGGTTACCCGCCTATGCAAGTTCATGATCGGCCTCCAACATTGGCCTTCTTGAGGCCGTTGATGATTTCTTTGAGCCGCTCATCCTTGATGTTGCGCTTGGCGCGATTGTAAGCGAGGTGGAGGTCGCTCTTGGATTCGTCGGCCCGCTTGTGCGAGGCGCTCATTGCCCGGAAACGCGAAGCATATTGAGCCAGCTTGGAGTTCAGGATTAACTGGCTGATAGCGATCTGCATCATCGATCGCTCCAAGTGGGCGACCACGGCGTAGGTGCTGGGTTCGAAGATGTAGGTCGCTTCGCTGATGAAATCGCCGGTTATCGGTTCATTTTTTGCCCTGTTCTTAACGATGCTGGACAAATCAAGTCTTTTGACATCTTGAACCATAAGCGAGACATATTCCTGGTAAAACAGCTTGGTCGAGCGGTACTGCTGGACTTGTTTGATGATAGGCTCGGCGTTGATGTTTTGGTCCTGGCTGGGCAGTTTGAAATACTTTTTGTAACTGATGCCCTGTTGGGCCAGCTGTATGGCACCATGGTGGCCGATGACGATAACGTCATTATTCTCTTTGCTATAGGACTGCATCATCAACTCGACTAATTTCTGGTCGATGTCACCGCTGAAGCCGCCTTCGGCGGTGATGATGATGTAAAGTTCCTTGTCGATCAGTTTCTGCTCCGGGCTTTCGCGGCCGAACCGGAATGAGCCATCAACCCTGAGCTGCAAGTAAATCTTCCATAGCTCGTTGAAGAACTTGTTGGATTGCAGGACCTGGTTTTTGACCTGGGCGATTTTCATGCTGGCAATACCCTCAAAGGCACTGGTCAGCATGACCAGCGTGGCCATATCGGCTTCATCGCGGGCGATTTCATTCGGCCGTCTCATCGGCGTGGCTCCCCGGCGGCGATTATGGTGGCGTCACTGTGTTGGTCAGGTCGGTCAGGTTCGGTCGGAATGTCAACCTGCTCTGGCGGTGGCGGTGGGGGCAGTGGAGGAGGTGGAGGTAGTGGTTTTTGCTCAGGTGCCTCGGGTTTCATTTCAGGCTCAGCCTCGGGTTTTGGCTCAGGCTGAGATTTTGGCATGCCCTTAAGTTCGATTAAAGTTAGGGCTTTAAGATCTTTGCGGGCTTTTTCATAATCCTTGTCGTTACGGATCTTGTCGGCGAACTTGTCCACGTTGAGTTTGAGGGCGTTGAGGTCAACCTGCTCGTTCTCAGCCCTGTTGATAACAATATCCAGCATAAGTTGCTGGCTCATCAGCGAGTAACTCTCGGCCGGACTCTGGGTTAGCAGCTCGAACACTTGTTTGCCTGTCGCCAAGACCTGTTTAGCGCTTAAGGCCAGCTCTGAGCCGAAGTGGGCGAACTCCTGAGCCTGGCGGTAATCAGCCAAAATCTTAAGGGTCTTGGCGGCTAATTCCTTCTGACGTTTATTGTGGCCGGTGCCGCCAGCGCGAGTGACGCTAAGACCCATGCTCAGGGCCGGCCGGACGCCGGAGCGAAAGATCTCCATGTCCAGTATCCACTGGCCGTCGGTAATGGACATGACGTTGGTCGGTAAATAGGCGGTGATGTCGCCGTTGGCAGCATGGACTATTGGTAAGCTGGTCAGCGCCTTGCCGGTGCTATCGAGCCGGCCGGCCCGTTCCAGCAATGATGAATGAGCATAGAACATGTCGCCAGGGTATGAATCACGGCCTGGGCTGGTGCCCGACAGTAATGAGATTTCACGATGGGCGTGGGCGTGGCTGGTCAGGTCATCGTAGATTATGATAGTGTCCTGCTCGCACTCCTGCCAGAGGTATTCAGCCATCGAGCAGGCCACATACGGCGCCAGATAGCTCATGATGAGTGACTCGAACATGGTTGAGACCACCACAATGGCTTTCTCCAGGCCACCATTTTCCTTAAGATGTGACAACAGCGTGTCCACATCGCTGCGGCGCTTGGCAATCAGGCAGTATACAACGATCTGGTCGGTGTTCTTTTGGTTAATGGTCAGCTGGGTGAGCATGGTACTCTTACCGGATTTGCTATCCCCCAGTAGAGCCATGCGCTGGCCGCGTACGACCGGAAACAGCGCGTCAATCGCTATCACACCGCTCTCCAGTTGGTCTTCAAGCAGCCGGCGTTCATGCAGTGACGGCGCCTTGTTGAAGACAGGCCAGGCCTTATCTGGTGCGATCGGCTTCTTGCCGTCAAGCGGTTCGCCGGTCACGGAAACCACTCGGCCGATAAAGTCCTTGCCGACCTTACAGGTCAGTTCCTGGTGCTGGACAACGCCGACGGAGCCGCTTCTTAACTCGGACGAGCCAAGGTGTAACACTATCACGTAGTCCGACATTATCTGGTAAACGAATCCCTTGCTGCCATCATCGAACATCACCAAGGTATGGATGGCACAAGGTTGCAGGCCGCGCATTCTGACCATAAACCGCTCAACTGCGATGACCTCGCCCACCGGGTTACCCGCCTGAACCAGCCGCTGGAAGTGATTATCAACCTCACTCATGTGGTGGCCTCCTGCGGTGAGGCGGGCATTGTCGGAGCTGGCATAACCGGTGTCGGAGCAGACATGATTGCCTGGCGCAGCAGCCCGCGGTTTTTGGCAAAATTCTCACGTAACGAGAAGTCAAATACCTTGTTGCTGGTACGGACGACACAGCCGGCCGCGATGCTGGGTTGCAAGCCGATGGTAACCAGGATGTAAGGATCAACCTCGCGCCGCAGCCAGACCATCAGTTTCACCAGAAAATTGACTGATGGCTCGGCGCTGAAGCTGATATGTATCACCTTGTGGCGCTGACGAACCGTTTCCAGGCTGCGCTTGAGCCGAGCCCGATCATCCTTTTGTAGCAGGCTTAACTTATTCAAGCTGACTAACTCGTCCATCAGCAGCGTAGTCTTGGGCAGCTTTACCTGGGTCCCAGGCTGGCGCAGTCCAAGCTGAAGCAGTTCCTCGTCAACAACAGCCAATTCACGGAGCAGGCGTCCCAAGTCAGTCGGCGTGATAATCGAAACCGGTAATTTTAACGTCTTAGGTTCCATGCTGGATATCCTCGATGATGGCCTGCTTGTTAGTCTCAAGTTCGGTCAGTATGTATTCCAACTGGTCATTGAGGTCAATCTGATTGCCGATCGCTTCCATGACATAGTGGTTGACGACGTCGGCCATCCGGCTTTCAAAACGCTCAAGCAGTTGCTTTTTCTCAGCCAGAATTTCCTGCTGTACCTGTTGGCTCATGACTGCCCGCTGCTCATCGATGGCAGCATTAGTTTTCTGGATGGATTGTATGGCCAGCTGTTTGGCGTCCATGATGGACTGTTCGTACTTGTCGAACTCCTCCTTGAGCTTATTCGAAATCTCAGTCTTCATGTACTCATTAAGCTGAGAGGTGGTCAAACGAAGATCCTGTTGCAGGAACATGGCATTCTCGCCGATGATTTTCTCAAAGTGCAGCCGGCCGCGATTCCGCAGTTCCTCGCGGAATTCTTGGTTGAAGATATGCTCGACGTCACGATTGGCCGCCTCTTCTATAGAGGCGTTAGGGTCCTTCTCTATCTTGCTGCCGATCCGGACCACGAGCCAGATAAAGGCAATGCCGGCGCTGCCCAGAATCGCCAGGATCAGGATGAGCCACCAGATTGTCATGTTTGTTTACCCACCATAGTGCATAGTAAAAGACTAAAAGGCCTGATCACACAAAGTGCTCAAGCTTCAGGAGTAAGTATACTCCAAAACGCCCCTGTCAACTAGGGAATTCCTGTACAAAATATACCTCCTGGGCCTGGGCACACTGAAAGCACATTTCATGTGCCATAAGTGGGGCCACCCCGTGAAAGTTAAAAAAAGCCAAGACTTTATTT
>CAZCXO010000045.1:0-5952 GCA_964502645.1 uncultured Candidatus Saccharibacteria bacterium | reverse complement strand
GCACAAGCCCAGGATTATCTTGGCTGGCTTTAGTGCATATCCCCGGGAACTGGACTATGGTAAGTTCGCCGAGATCGGCCAAGAAGTCAATGCGTTGTTGATGGCTGATATGGCCCATATCGCCGGGCTGATCGTTGGTGGCGTGGCCAAAAACCCTTTCGATTTTGGGTTTCATGTCATAACCACTACCACGCATAAGACTCTGCGCGGACCGCGCGGCGGTCTAATTCTGAGCAAGGGAACTGTCAGCAATCCGCTGAAGGCTCCCGAAAAGACTCTGGAAAATATCCCAACCTTAATTGACAGGGCAGTCTTCCCCGGATTACAAGGCGGCCCGCACGAACACATCATCGCCGCCAAGGCCGTCGCCTTTGGCGAGGCTCTTAAGCCGGAGTTCAAGACCTATGCCAAACATATTGTGGTTAATGCAGCAGCGTTGGCAGACGCCATGATAGACCAAGGCTTCTCGCTTTTGACCGGAGGCACCAGCAATCATCTAATCTTGGCTGATGTACATAAGAGCTTTGACCTTGACGGTAAAGTCGTCGAAGAAGCCCTCGACAAGATCGGCTTGACGCTTAATAAGAATGCCATCGCCGATGACACATTGCCTCCTTACAGGCCCAGCGGCATACGGCTTGGTACGCCGGCTATTACTACCCGCGGGCTTAATGAAAAAGACATGAAAAAGATTGCGGAGTGGATGAAGCAGGCCATTGATAACAGGGAAGATGACAAAAAGCTTAACATGTTAAGGAATGAAGTTAAGCAATTCGCGCTGCAATTCCCGCTACCTAGTGATAATTAAGTTTTAATATCGGGTAAGAGTTCTGGTTCTTGGACTAGTGTTACACCGAATTTGTCATGAACGGCATCAACGACCTTCTGCTTAAAATTGAGTAAGTCGGCTGTGCTCTTGGCGTGCTCATTGACGAAGACCAGGGGTTGGCGGGGCCAGGTTGCCATACCGGTGACACTGTCATGAAAGTCCTTGAAACCGGACTCCGCGATTAGCCATGCGGCCGATAACTTGGCACTGCCATCATCCATCGACCAGTAGGGCAGATGCTCGATCTGGTTACTAAGATTGATTAATTGGTCAGCAGTAATCAGGGGGTTGGCAAAGAACGATCCGGTATTGTGCACGACCGCCGGATCTGGCAACTTGCTGGTGCGGATGGCCAGAACAGCTTCCCGCAAAATAGCCGGCGTGGCAGCGGTGATTTGATGTTCATCAAAATATTGCTGGACGGAGCTATAAAAAGGTGGCTGGGGATTGGCTTTCATAAGATGCAAAGTGACTCCGGTTATGTAGAAACGCCCGCGGTCCGTCGTCTTGAACCGGCTGGTACGGTAACCGAAACCACAGTCACTGGCAGCCAGATTGAGGAGCTTATTTGCTTGGGAGTCAAAAGCCTCGACGCTGACCAGCGTCTGGGAAATCTCCTGGCCGTAGGCGCCGACATTCTGTATCGGTGTCGCCCCAACCGTACCCGGTATCAGGCTGAGCGCCTCGATGCCGGTCAGGCCGGCATCGACAGTTCGGGCCACCACGCTGTCCCAGTTCTCGCCGGCGCCCAGGGTCAGATAAAAATTAGCCTCATCTTCTTGCATCATCTCGTAACCGGCAATCTTGTTGACCAGGACCAGGCCAGGAAAACCTTCGTCGCGCCAGATGATATTACTGCCGCCACCGATCATGATAGTCGGCAGCTGACGCTCCCGTGCCCAATTGATAGCCGTCTGAACTTCACCGCGCTGTTTGATTTCAACCAGATAGGCTGCCAGGCCACCCAGACCCATGGTCGAGTAAGCCGCCAGGCTAACGTTTTGCCGAATATCCATGGCTTCATTATAGACTGAGCCAGGCATCTCCGTAAGGCTTGCGTTGACTGCCCGCACGGGCTTATTATGAAACCTATGATTGAATCGCACCGGCCGTTCCAAACTTTGGGCAGCCATCTCAAATATGTCCGTGAACAATCGCGTCAGACCCTGGCCGAGGTATCCGGTGCCGTCGAGATCGAAGAAACTCAGTTACAGCGAATCGAAGCCGGTGTGGAACGTCCCACCGAGGACATCTTGCTCCTGCTTATCAGCCATTTCGGTGTTCAGGATCGCGAGGCTGTTCAGCTTTGGGAGCTGGCTGATTATGACAGCGAAGTACCTGATGAAATCCGGCCGGAAATCCAAGCTGCCAATGGTAAGCCGGTCGTCATGTTGCTGGCTGTTGATGTCAGGACGATGTACAGCGATAATTTAGAGGTATCGGTCACGCCGGCTGGAGTCACCTTGCATTTTTCCCAGGCCGGTGGTTCCGGTAGCCATACCGTAGCACGGGTCGGTATGAGCCATCACCAAGCCCAACAGGTTATCCATAACCTGGAGTGGGCCCTATTGCGCTCGAAGTACCTTGGGGATACCAAATTATTGCCGCCAGGTGTGTAAGATTTCTTACAGACGTCCTTATAAGACAAGCTCATGCTTCCTGAGTTAATGACAAAAAGAAACACCTCATGACAATCGAACAAATGCTTAACAATTTACATGCTATGGCGCTTAAGACAGCACCAAGCAAATTGCCCATCAAGCCCCCCAAAAAAAGTTAGGCTTAAGTCAGGGCCTTTTTCTTGTCAAGCGCGCTTAACCTCTGGCTGTCGCTAGCTATTACATATACCGTGCCAGCTAGAATGATTGCGGCGATGCCCTGAGTCCAGGTCAGGCCCTGGTGCAGCCATATGTAGCCTACCACTACAGATGAAGCCGGCCAGGCCAGTTCCAGGATTGCCGATCGTGACGCCATGACGCGCTTAAGGCCGAAGTAGTAGATTAACAAGGCAACCAGGCCGGTCGAGAACGTAATCGCTATTAGATAACCGAACTGGCTCAAAGTTATACTGCCGACTTTGCCGGCGCTGCCTGACAGCAAAACAAACAGCATGGCGAAAAACGGCGTGATGCCGAAGCGCAATGCCGTGATTTCCAATGACCTCGTGCCCTTCAGCGCGTACTTGGAGAAAGCCGTCGACGTTCCCCAGGCCGCCGCCGCGCCCAGGGCCATCAGGGCTGCGATGACAGTGCCTTTCCCTGTCGACAGGTTGATGCTGACGTGCGGAAAGGTCACAAAATAACCGGCTATCAGAGCAATAGCCGATAAGCCCATGAACCGTCTGGTCAAGGGTTCGCGCAGCAATAGCGCCGACGCCCCGATCGCGAAAATCGGATTTAATTGCTGCAATAGCACGACAACTGAAAAGGGAATATATTGAATCCTACCCAGGGCTGCCGTATACAGGATCGTACCGATTGCGCCAGATAAGAACGAAACGCCGATAATCGCCAGCCACTGCCGCCGCGTTAGCTGCTTAAAGGTTTTGTAAAAGTAAAACACCACCGGCAGTAACACTAAGAAGCCGAAAGTGTGCTCCCAGAACACTATTACCGGCGCCGGCAACGTATACAAGTGCCGCCTTAGCAGCCCGTCGACGCTCCATAATAATGCTGCCAGCACTACGGCGGACGAGCCGAATTTATCGTATTTCATGACTGATTCCTTTTCTGCCGCGCTCCTACGCGACCCTCGCCGAAGCGAGTCCCGACTATACGGTCGGCCCATGATTCTCACATGGTCATCCGCAGCTTGAGGGCCGCGGTCGACGGCTATACGTCCGATTGGCGAATTTCACGCCACCCCAGGATTAAATTATTAAGTAAACCAATCATATCATAGCTTGACAGATAGCGACCCCAAAGCTACAATCACTTTGGTTCATTCAAAATAAACACATGTCTAGATTTCGCACCAAATTCAATCCTGTTTCTAAAATCCTGCCTATGGTTTTTGTTTTGATATTTGCCGCCATTGGCACCATCTACTTGTTGGCCTCACATGCTATCAGTACTATGCATTATAGTTTTACTGCCGTAGATACTGCTAACCGTCAGCTTGTCGGAGTCAGTGTAAGCATGTTTGGACCAGCCAGCAACTCAAATGGGTGTTCCCCAGCTACGGCCACAACAACAACGCAAAATAATAACTCAGGCTATTACTATGCTAACTTCACATGTAACCCATCCAGTAGTAATACAGTCACTGCCATCAGTTATTCTGGTTATCACGTTTATAGCGGGAGTCAGATCCAAGTTGGGAGCACCCTGCCCACCAGTGGAACATTCACTATAATCATGGAGGCCAATCCGCCACCGCCTACCCCAACCCCCACCCCAACCCCCACGCCTACACCGACCCCTACACCTAAACCTACTGGCGGCGGAATCACTAAACAGCCGACAATATCAACGAGTACAGGCTCGAGTTCGTCCGATCAGACTGCACCTACTGTCAGTGACGTCCAGCCGGCTACCGATTCTACTACCGGTGATTTGTCCGGCTTCAACGGTCCCAATGTACCTAACGACAGTGATTCAACTGTCAGTAGCGGTGACGGCAATGTTAGCGTTGATTTCCCCAAAGGCGCCTTTGGCACCGATGCCTATTGTTCGGTTGATAGTAGCGGTAATGGCAGCGTACCGGTCAAATCCAAAAAGCTGATCGGGCCTTACAGTATCAATTGCACAGACAGTGACGGCAATCCACTAACCAAACTCAAGAAATCACTGACCGTTAATATGTCGCTGCCGTCAAGCAAGGGCAAGTACCTGGCTTATGTTGATAACGGCAGCTGGTCCAAGACGTCCGCCAGCCAGAGCGGCAAGAGCCTGTCGTTCAAGCTGGCCTCAGCTACCACCTTCGCAGCCGCACCTAAAGCATCCTCCAGCCTGGTGCCGATTATAATTGACATCGTGGCCGTACTAGTCGTAATAGGCATCATAGTCTTCATCATACGATTCATACGCAGCCGCAACCCCAACAGCCCCACCTACGGCTACTAGATTAATAGACGGATTTGTATTATAGGTACCTTGTCAAGCGAAAAATTCATAGTATCCATAACCGTTTTCAGCCATACTTAACTTGCAAACCAAACGGCTTGTAGTATTTACAAATCCATAAATCATTAAAGTAATAGGAGGAGCATATGAGTATTAAAATAAACCGTTTAACATCGATGGGTGTCAGCCTGGCCACCAGCGGCATCTTGACACTTGGCTTAAGCGGCGTCGCCTCAGCGGCCAGCATAACCAATACCGGCCCAGGTTCGCGAAACGTCATCACAGGCGCCGGTTCGTTTGGCAGCATTACTGAGACCGGACCTGATTCAACAAATATCATCAGCAGCCGGTTCAAGTTCGACAGTAATGTTAATCATAAGCACAAACACCACAAGAATTGCCATCAACACCATATGGGCAGTTGGGGCAATAACTGGAACCAAGGCGGTAATGAAGGTAACGACGGCAACCGTGTGAACGTGACCAACGACAACGACGTCTCAGTTTCCAACAATAGCCGTCAGACAGCTATAACTGGCAGCGCCAAAGTCAGCCACAACACAAACGCTGGGGACGCCAGCTCTGGCGACGCCTCGAACTCCAACAGTACTTCAACGGATGTTAGCATCAGCAACAGTACACCTAGCTGGTCAGGCATTTCCAACAATAATACTGGTGGTTCAGGCGGCTCGATCAGTAACACCGGCCCTGACTCGAACAATGTGATTTCGTCTTCTAACGGACATGGCGGTAACAGCTTCCGTCAGACGAACAACAATGATGTCAGTGTTAGCAACACCAGCTCGCAGTACGCGCGCAGCGGCAATGCCACGGTTAGCGGCAACACCAACGGCGGCAGCGCCGTGAGCGGCGACGCCTCGAACACCAACAGCAGTTCGACCTCCATCGACATCAACAACTAAAAAATAAAACCCACCCTCCCAAGAAAAGAGGAGCAACCAGCTCCTCTTTTCAATTTCGATTGAGTGTGCCCAACATTAGTGTACCTTCACACCTTGACTTCCCATTCCCGTTAATGTTTACTTAGGCCATAATCTA
>CAZCXO010000044.1:4083-5977 GCA_964502645.1 uncultured Candidatus Saccharibacteria bacterium | reverse complement strand
TAAGGGAGGTACGATATGACAAAACAATTAATCCGTGCCGCTGCCACTACCGTGCTAGGCCTCAGCCTTACCGCCGGTTTCGCAGCTGCCGACATCAGCAACACTGGCCCCGACTCCAACAACAAGGAGTCTTCTAAGGTTAAGAATTCGCTGACTGTAGACAACAACAACAACCTAAGCGCCAGCAATGACAACAGCCAAAAGGCTAAGACTGGTGACGCTAAGGTTAAGCACAACACCACTGGTGGCGACGCCACTTCTGGTGACGCCAGCAATGACAACAGCTTTGACGGCTCTGTCAGTGTTGACAACAGTGCCGGTTTGGGTAGCTGGAGCTTCTCAAACGGCCCGAGCAGCCTCGGTGACATTGACACCACAGGTCCTGACTCAAACAACACGATCAGCTCACGTGTTACCAACCGTGTTAACATCACTAACAACAACAATGTTAGCGTTAGCAACGACAATTACCAGCGCGCCAGCACTGGTGATGCAAGTGTAAGTGGCAACACCACTGGCGGCTCAGCCACCAGCGGCAGCGCTTCTAACACCAACAGCAGCTCTGTTACCTTGAGTGTAACTAACTAAGACTGCTTGAGCTTGAGTTTTGAGAGAGGCCCTCGCCTCTCTCAAACTCGCTAGGTTCCCCAGACACTTTGAAACTGCCAAAAGTATCAAACAGTTAATTTTAATAGCGGTGGGATAGGAGTGCTCATGCTGAAGATTGTCTCTCTCTGCAAACAAGCCGTACTGATCAGCGCATCTGTTTTAGTCACGCTGGGCTTCACGCCTATCGTTGCATTGGCAGACAGCAGTCAGTGCACTCCACCTAGCGGCACTGGAGTCACACGGCCGGTTGGGGCTGATAGCGGCACTTATTCATATGATTGTGCGACCGGCTTTTGGCTTAACGCCCACTACAGCTATAACCCGCTTACTCAACAAGTACTGCCGCTTGATCCAGTCGTTTACACTTATAACTCAACCACTGGTCAATATGACACTACCGTTTGGGTCTACAACGCGCCTAGTAACTCATTTAAAGCAGTCACTCAATCAGTGGGCGTGCCTCCGGCTGGTGCCGATGTGGTAGGCGGTCCACCAGACCAAAGTTCAAGCATCTCCGACACCGGCCCTGGATCCAACAATACTATCAATAATGATGGTGGCATCGGTGCCGGCGACATCAGCAACACTGGTCCGAATTCCAATAACAGTTTGGACGGTTCGCTTAATAATAACGAGAGCCTTAACAATACCAACAACCTGACTGTTGGTAATGCGATTGATCAATTCGGTACGAGCGGCAATGCTTTGGTAGTTGGCAATACCACGGCCGGTGACGCCACCAGCGGCAATGTTCAGGATATTGCCAATGTACTGAATATGCTGCAATCCTCAAGTAATTCACTGGGCAGCAATACTGTGACCTTCGTTGCCAACCTGAATGGTGACGTTAACGGCGACCTGATGATTGACCCTGCTGCCCTGGGTTCTATTCAACCAGCATCTGCCACGCCAGCCGTCGGTGATAACCACCTGACGGTCAACAACCAGACCAACGCATCAATCAATAACGATATCAACCTGGCAGCTACTAGTGGTAATGCCGGCGTGAGCAACAATACTAGCGGTGGCAATGCCACCAGTGGTAGCGCCCAGGCCATCGCTAATGTGGTCAATGTAATTAATTCAGCTATCAGTAGCGGTAACTCTTTCATAGGCGTCATCAATATTAATGGCAACTTCAATGGCAACATCCTGGTACCGCCAGATCTGATTAACCAACTTGTCGCCAGCAATGTGCCGACAGTCACGATTTCCAACACCGGCCCGGACTCCAATAACACCATAAATAACAATACCGGCTCTAACAACACGACCGTTAACAATA
>CAZCXO010000044.1:0-3983 GCA_964502645.1 uncultured Candidatus Saccharibacteria bacterium | reverse complement strand
ACCAACGTGAACAACAACACTAATGAGCAGATCAACAATA
Source organism: uncultured Candidatus Saccharibacteria bacterium (assembly GCA_964502645.1). Taxonomy (GTDB): domain Bacteria; phylum Patescibacteriota; class Saccharimonadia; order Saccharimonadales; family UBA4665; genus CAZCXO01. The sequence continues at coordinate 3,943 of CAZCXO010000044.1, read as the reverse complement.
ACATCACCACTAATGCGAGAAGTGGCGATGCCAGCGTGACAAGCAATACCAAAGGCGGTAATGCCACCAGCGGTAATGCCAACACGGCTGTCAACCTGCTGAATGTCGAAGGCAGTAACTTAGCCTTCTCAGGATGGTTCGGTATCCTGTTCATCAATGTCTTCGGTACCTGGAATGGTAACTTCGGTTTTTCACCTGACGCCGCTAACGCGCCCAGTGGCGAATCTGGCAGCTCCGCTGCGACTACACCTGCAAGCTTTGCAGCCTTCCGCTTCGCACCTAACAGCGGTGGCAGTAAGCCCAGTGTGGCCGGCTTTGGCTCGATCAGCAACACTGGTCCTGGTAGTAACAACTCTTTGTCCGCTCACTTCTCCAGTAACAAGACCAAGAAGCCAAAATTAGCCCCAGCTGTTCACAGCAACCTGGCGCTGCCAATAATCGGCACCGTCCTGTTCATCTTCTATGTAGTAGGTGACCGGATTTACAGCTTACGATCCAGCCGGATATAAGTTTAATATCAAGAAGAACTTAGATACAGACACGTTGAGATAGTTAGGCAAGAGCAAGAACAAAGCCAAAGTGCTTATGTATACAATAATATTTACCCCTTGTCATAAATGTGTGTATGGTGTATAACTAAATACACCAAGTAATATAAGGGGTAGAGCAGTGAGGAAACTCATTCAACTTATAAGCGCCTCAGCCGTCACGATCAGCATGATGGCTGGAGCTGCCGCAGCTGACACAGTTACCTGTGGCAATATCAGTAACACCGGACCCGGTTCGAACAACACAATTACATGTGTTGACGAAAAGAAGGTCAATGTTACATGTAATAACAACATCGTGGTGGAGAACACTAACGAGCAAGACGCCAACTCTGGCAACGCTTTTACCACTGACAACACAAGCAGTGGAGATGCCAATAGCGGCGATGCCAACAATAACAATCAAGTAACCGTTAAGCTTGGCGCCAGTTGCGCACCGGTCGCCCAGACCGCCAGCTCGACTACTCCAGCCGGTGGCAAGGGTGCTGGTAGCACCTCGACTCCGGCCAGCACGCCAGCTGCCAAGCCGGTAAGCCTGCCCAAGACCGGTAGTGATACCGCTCAGAAGCTCGGCCTTGAAGGCCTGGTCGCTTTGGGTGGCACACTCGGTCTGTCACAGGTGGCACTGCGCGCTTACCGCCGTTTAGCACTGCGCTAAACTAAGGAGTTAAGGTGGCGCTACGCCTACCCATCTCCTGGCCAAAAGCCCGTTTTTACAGTTCGATAGCGGCTGTCTACAGTCTCACGATTCTATTCGTAGGCTATGTGGCACAGCCGCTATTGCCTTTTGCCAGCAAATCGACTGTTCTAGCCCAAAACCCCCCTCACAGATTGACTGTGGCTTCATCAGTCCACATCACTTCGGGTTTGCCCATTCGTATTGTATTGCCGGCTTCTGGGGTAGACCTGCCGATTGACCAGGGTTACTATGACCAAGCTACCGATAGTTGGACGCTAAGCGGCTACCATGCCCAGTTCGCCATGATCAGCAGCCCGGCTAACGACTATAGCAGTGAAACGTTCATTTACGGACACAATAACAACTATGTGTTCGGGGCCTTACGACACGTTACACCCACGCCAGGCGCCGCAGCATTGGTTTACACGTCAAACGGTCATGTCTTCGCCTATAAATTCGTTAACGCTCAGAGTCTCGGCCCGACTGATACGAATGTGCTTGATTATAGCGGCCCCCCAATTTTGGTAATCCAGACCTGTACAGGCAGCCTGAGCGAGTGGCGGACGGTTTATAATTATAGTTTTAACAAGGTGTTGCAATGAGCCTTGACCAGATATTCGCCATCCTCCTATCAATTTACGCCGTTGCTTTGACAGCTGTCATCAGTCTGCAGATCATCGGTGCCAGCATCTTTGACGTCCGCCAAGCTAAGAAGCGCCGCCAACGCCAGCTCCACCCCTACCTAAAGGCCTTTAGGCAACGCCCCCAAGTTACGGCCATTATTATCGTTCAAAACCAAGCACAATCAATCCAAGACTGCCTAAATAGCTTGAGGCGGTCAACTTATCGGAAACTGCACGTTCTGGTCATTGATAATAGCTCCGAAGATGAAAGCAAGACTATCATTCGTGAGTACATGCAAAGATACCCAAAGTTTTCAGCCCGTTTAGTGGCTAAGCGCCTGCCGGCGAGCTGGGCCAAAGCCGTTCACGATGCCTGGAAGCGCTATGGCAAAGGTGAGCTGATTATTCTGTCTGGTGGTGATAACAATTTTGAAAAGTCAGCCATAAAGAATTTTGTCGGGCAATACCAGCAAATTCCGCATGTTGATATTTTGGTGCCGCAGATGCAAACAGCTCAGATCAACAGTCTCAACGCGTTGCTTCACACCTATATGACAATGTTAAGCCAACGCGCCAGGAAAACTGCCAGCCTGCTGCAACGACCATCAAGGACCGGTTCAATAGCCTTCAATTCAAGGGTACTGCCAGCAGTGATAAAGGCTAATCAGTCCAGTAAATCAATTCAGGCAATCAACGTAACAAAAGCAGTCAATTACCATTTTGTGCCTGAGGCGGTTATTAAAAACCGGTCCCAACGAGCACCAAAAGCCCTTAGATTAGCTTGGCCCAGAACACTAAAGCAACTGCTAATGGTCTCCCTGGACGCCGGCCAGGCATTGGTAGTCATATTAACACCCATACTAATTACATACTTCATTTATCTGGCGGTAAGCTTGCGCGAGCCGACCTTCTTGCTTTTGACAATGGGTGGCCTGGGGTTATTGCTAACATTCGCAGTTTGGGAAGACGAGCAGCTTGGCCTCCGTCAGAGGCTGGCGTTTACTGCCGGCATCCCGATCACTTATACGCTGTTCTACTTACAGTCCTGGCGAAAACTCATACCTTTTTAGCTTCATAGACACTCTGCTACTCTAGGTATATGAAGCCGGTCAAGCTTATCCGAACCTTCAACGACCGTTATCCGCTTATCGGTCCGATTTTCTGGTTGTTGAGTGTGCAGTATTTTATAACCCAACTGGTGGTGGCCAAGCACTGGATAATCCCCTACAGCCTGAGCCAAAACACGATCAGTGACCTGGGCAACACTGCCTGTGGTCCATATGGCGGACGGCTGGTCTGTTCACCGCTCCATAATTGGATGAACGCTTCGTTCATTCTCCTGGGCCTCTTCATGATTGCCGGCTCTGGCTTGATCTATAACGAATTCAAACGCAGCCGAGTCAGTCGCTTAGGGTTCAACTTCATGGCCCTGGCGGGGCTTGGCACGCTGTTAGTCGGCTTATTCCCGGAAAACACTATCGGTGCGCTCCACACTTTTGGTGCGGCCCTGCCCTTCTTCATAGGTAACGTAGGCATGGTCATACTCGGGCTTGCATTAGAAACCCCCACGCCTTTTAGGTTCTACACCGTGATATCCGGCGTAATTTCCCTTATGGCCCTTGTTCTCTTGTTAACAAATGCTTACTTGGGACTGGGTATCGGTGGTATGGAGCGGATTACCGCTTATCCGCAAACCATCTGGCTGATAGTCTTTGGCATCTATATGTCGAATAACCACTTCAGAAAAGCCTGACATCAAGGACTATAATAAAGAAAAGGAGGCATATGGCAGATTTACCGGATATGGGGTTGGAACTGGTACCGATCGGCGTTTCCGACGTCGATAAGGCTAAGAAATTCTATGTAAAGGCAGGCTTTAAACTAGAGGTGGACGTCAAGCCGATGAAAGGCATGCGTGTCATCCAGTTCACGCCGCCCGGCTCCAAGTGCAGCATCGTCTTCGGCGACGGCATGGAAGGCATCTCCGACATGCCCCCAGGCGTAGTCAAAGGCCTTCACCTGGTCACGAGAGACATCAAGAAGGCCCGTGACGCCTTAATCGAAAGAGGTGTCAAGGTCACAGGCTCCTGGGA
>CAZCXO010000043.1:0-6084 GCA_964502645.1 uncultured Candidatus Saccharibacteria bacterium | reverse complement strand
GGTTGGCCACAATCAGGTTCAGGTGGTACTTACGGGCTTCGGACATGATGGTGGCGAAGCTATCAGTCGAGAAGTTTTGAAACTCATCCACATAGAGGCTGAAATCAACCCGTTCACTCTCCGGTATCGTCGCCCGGCTCATGGCGGCCGCCTGGAATTTCATCACGAAGACCATACCCAGCAGCTTGCTATTAAGATCGCCGGTCCGGCCTTTGCTGAGGTTGACCAGCAGAATCTTCTTATTATCCATAATATTGCGCAGGTCCATGGCACTCTTGGTCTGGCCGATTATGTTCCGCATCATTTCATTGCTCAAAAAGGCGCCGAACTTACTTACGAACCAAGCCGTCACCTCACCCGCCTCATTGGAGCGTTGTGAGGCCGGGTATTCCTTCTGCCAGTAGTCCAGTACGGTTTGGTCCTTAACGTGCTGTAATTTTTGCCGAAGAAAGTCCGGATCACGGAAAAGTTTGGGAATATCGATGAATGTACCCCCGTCCGGGTCAGCCATCACCGCTAGTGCAGCATTGCGAAAGATATGTTCATAACGGGGACCCATGATGCCTTGATGCTGTGGATCATACAACTTTTGTAGCATATTGAGGGTTTCCTGCACCAGGAAGTCCTTTTGGTCCGGGTGGTTGAATTCGAACAAATTAAGGCCTAGCGGGTGTTCCATATCGGCCGGTGAGAAGTAAATCAAGTCCTCGGTCCGTTCCTTGGGTACCATGGCTAACAGGCGTTCAGCTGTGTCGCCGTGCGGGTCTACGAACGCGAAACCGCCGCCGCTTAGCATATCCTGCAGCGCCAGGTTCTCCAAGAAAGTCGACTTACCGGTACCGGTCTGCCCGACAACGTACATGTGGCGCTGGCGGTCTTCCAGGCTGAGGCGGATTGGTTTCTTGGCGCCGCGGAACAGGTTATAGCCAAGCAACAGGCCTTCATCAGGGATGTTCCGCGGCCCATCGACCTGCTTGGAAGACTGGCGGCTCAGTTGAGAAGTCGGAATATTGCCTTCATCCGGAAAATGGAACAGCGTAGCCAGTTCAACTGAGTTAAGCACATTGCGGTTATGCTCCTGGGGGAAGAAGCGCATTATATAGGCCGTGATCAGGCCGTTTATATCCTTGGCAGGGGTATATTTGAAGCCGTTGCGGCCTGGAGCGTCATAAAGGGCGAAGCTGGCCACCACGTTGTTTAGTATCGCCTGGGCCCGCTGGCTGACATTGGACGAGGCAGCGACTCTTATGACTACTTCGAAACCAGGATGTCGGGTCTTCTCATCGATGGCGTCCAGCGTTGATTGCTCCAGGTTGGACAGTTCGGGCTTGTCCTTGCCATCCTTGTCGCCGCCCTCCGGCGGCTTATAGAGCGCCGTACCCAGGTCTTGCAGCAGACCACTGATATTGCCGAGGTCAAAACCCTTGTTCCCTTTTCTTTTTTTGTCAGCGATATTCTGGGCTTTCTTGCGCCATATAGGATTGGCCGGCCGGATAAGGAATTGGATGCCGACACCGTCTTCTTTGCTAAGGCTTGATAAGGCGTTGAGCAGCGACAGCATGCTATCACGCTTGAGGTCCTGGTAAGTGGCGATCGGGTAGGCATAGTGTTCCTTAAGCGTCAGTTCACCGCCGACGGTACCGCTGACCTTGCCGACGGGGCTGAAGATGTTATGCTCACTGACTTCCTCCAGCTTGGCCGTGGGGTAGGCGCTGTTGACCGCCTGTCTGACAACTTCCAGCAAGGCCATCGGTACCGCCGCGTAGAAGTAAACCAGGCCTTGGCTACCGACGATCTCGAAGGCGAAGTGGCGTTGGCCATAGAAACTACTCTTAAAGCCTCTCTGTAGAGTGCTGGCGATGATGTTATAAATCAGTTCGGCCTTGCTGATGGTCTCGTCCGTCACATCGCGGACATCACGGCTGCCCACCGCAGTATCATCGCTGGGCGGCGGCAAGTGTATCAACAGCGGCACGATTTTGAGGCCGCGCTCATAATTCTTCTGTTCGCGGAAGGTCTTGCGGTTCTGCAAGAAGACGATCGGTCCGGCGATTGCGATCATCAAGAAGATTATGGCCACGATAAAGAGAAACGCTGTCATATGCTTAGCGGCTTATTTTAATGGTCTTGCCGTAGTGCTTATTGAGATAATCAGCCTTGAACACCGTCAGGTTCTCACTCTGGCGGTAAGGGTCGTCCCTAGTCTGCTCCACGATCTGCTTAGCCTTGTTCACCCATTCCTTTTCGATTAAGTCATCGTCGGTTATCAGGCTGGCCGTGGCGCTGGCTACGCTACTTAGGGGCGCGGCCGGCCGCGGATTGGCTGACAGAGGCAGTGACGCAACCGTAGTTGGATCCGGCGTGGCTGACGGCTGGGTGGCGGCCGGGCGGGGCGCGGCTTCCGGCCGGGCAGCTTGGACTTCACCGACATGATTAATACCCGGCGCTTGTTCCGCGGGTGGCAAAGGGATTCCAGCTGATTCGGGCTGGGAGAGATTCATACTACTAGTATACAGCCTGATGGCGGCAGATGGTAGGCAGTCAAACCTCTTACAACCCTGGGTTTCAATCTGTTGGATGCTGGATCAAACCGTAAGCCGTATAGATGTAGCCGATGGTTACCAGTGGCAATAGTAGCAGTACGTCCTTGACATTCAGCTCGCCGACCGATTGCAGAGCTACAATGCAAGCCGCCATACCCGTCAATGATCCGGCCAGACGCCGTTTCTGCTTGACGACTATGCCGTAGAGCCTGATAAAAGCCAGGCTGCCATAGACCACCCAATACAATGTCGCTACCAACAAACCGAACCCAATAATTAATATGATGGCATTGACCTTGCGGGCGTCGGTACCAGCGAACACTATTGCATCGGCCAGCAACAATAGTCCCAGCCGCGACAGCAATCGGCGGCATCTTCGTAAATGTGAGGCTATGTTCATGATAATGATGAATGAATCCAGATCGATAAGGTGCCGGGGCGATAAATCCGCTCTTGTAATTAGACTATTGGAGCGCTTACCGCCCGTCGGCGAAGAGAGTCCTGTTTACGGAAAGACTTCCGCGTAGGACTGTGACTGACCGCTCTAACGGCCGTGAGGCCATATAGAGCGACGTACGGATACCTCCGTGTGGGTGTCAACATCGGCACCCGATAATGTAAGTCTGCCCCCGCAAGGGCTGCCTACTAAAACGTTCACATTATGTGTTTCGGCGTCCGCTTTAAATTGTAGGTTTTTGTTTTGACTTACCAGCTTTCATGTTAGCACGGACACCTGAAAAAGTCAATCCACTTATGCTTAGGCCAATCCTTATGAAAAGTTATGCACAGCTTTTTCAAAAAAATAATCATAATCTTGTTGACGGCTTTTGGCCCATTCTATAAGATACGTATAGCGCTTGAACAAATTAAGTGCTCAAAAACAAAAAGACTGTTTGGGACGACGATTTCTCGCAAGTCGTTGTCCCACCAAGACTAAACTCAAAACCTTAAAAACCAAAGCCAACAAAAACAATTAAATTATCGTTAAAACACCTTGTCTTTCCCGGGACAAGGTGTTTTACTTTGCTTTTCAGATGGGTTCAACTGTTCAAAGCATTATGGCCACGGGTTTTAACGGCACGATCGTCGATATTGAGTGTTATTTGTCCAATAACCTGCCCAATATCGTTGTGGTCGGCTTCGCCAACAAAGCCGTGGACGAATCGAGGGAACGTATCAGGGGTGCGTTCGCCAGTAGCCATATAATGCTACCTCGCAAGCGTATCACCGTGAACTTGGCTCCGGCCGATATTCCCAAAGCCAGTGGCTTTGATCTGGCTATAGCTGTCGTCATCCTGTTGGCTAGTGGCCAAGCGGTGGCAATATCGCCGATATGGTGGCAGCCGGCTCGATGCCAGCATGACCAATACTGATATTAAGCAGTTTGGCTTACTAGAGCTCGGTGCTGTTGAGTTGCTCAACCAGGCTTCGCAGCGGCGGCTCAACGTTTCGGCCAGGGCTTACATGCGCAACCGCCAAGGTCGCCCGCACCATTGCCGACCTGGCCCAATCAGAGGCTGTCAAATTTGAACATGTCAGCGAGCCCCTGCGTTACCGAGCCTATGACTAACGGCGTTGACCTCTGAAAGTCTATCTGTTACAATGCCGATACGTGAAAACCAATAATGATTAATGGAGTCAGGTCATAGCCAAGCAAACCCGCCTGAATGAACAGATTCGGGCGCCCCGGCTGCGTGTCATCGATGAAGATGGCAAACAGCTGGGTATCTTGAGTCGGCAGGAGGCGCTGCAAGCCGCCCAGGACCGCGAGCTCGATTTGGTTGAGATTTCGCCCAGTGCCGACCCGCCGGTTTGCAAAATAGTCGACTGGGGTAAATACAACTACCAACGGACCAAGCAGCTCCAAAAGAACCGCAAAACCGCTAAGTCGTTGGATATGAAGCAGATCCGTTTCGGCCTGCGTATCGGTGCACACGATTTACAGATCAAATTGGATAGAGCCCGCAAGTTTCTGGACGCTGGCCATAAGGTCAAGATCACACTGGTTTACCGAGGTCGCGAACAAGCTCACAAGGAAATCGGCTTCCAAATGGCCCAAAAGGTAATTCAAGACTTCGGTGATACAATAGTAGTTGACCAAGACCCCCAGCTGGCTGGGCGGCAACTAAGCTTCGTCATACGGAGCAGCGGCAAGAAACCCGTTACGGCGGTGGCAGAAGAAGGAGAGACAGATGCCCAAACTCAAGACACATAGCGGTACCAAGGACCGGGTCCGGATCAGCAAGAACGGTAAGGTCCGGGTCGGCCATGCCAACATGAACCACTTCTTAGGCAAGAAGAGCGGCAGCCGTAAGCGGTCGCTGCGGGGTTTGACCACCCGAAGCGGCAAAATGGCCAAGAATATCAAGAAGAACCTGGGCGTCTAAGGAGTTATCATGAGAGTCAAAGGCGGCGTGGCAGCCCACGCCAAACATCGTAAAATCCGCCGAGCTACTAAGGGCATGTCGCATTCCAACCGTGTCAGCATGCGCCGCGGCAAGCAGGCCCTGACCAAATCGTTGCAGTACGCCACCCGCGACCGCAAGAACCGCAAACGTACTTTCCGCGAACTATGGAACGCCCGTATCAACGCCGCTGCCCGCCAGAACGGCACCACTTACAGCCAGCTCATCGCCGGTCTCAAGAAGGCTAACGTCACCTTGGACCGCAAGATTCTGGCGGAACTGGCCGTCAACGAACCCAAGGCCTTCACCGCCCTCGTCAAAACCGCCAAAAAATAGTTTTATTAGCCCTTAGGATGCGCCACAAAGCCGATTTGCAATGGCTGTTCCGAATTAAAGGGATTCGTCAAGGGAACGCTTCCAGCATCCAGCCTGCCATCAGGTGCGGTCATCGGTCCGTCGATTTTAATATTACCTAGTTTGTCACTCTGGAATACTACTGATTCCTGATAAGTGTTGCTTGACATATCAGCCACCAATTTCATGTTGTCAGGGTTAAATTTAATAAGTTTAACTTGTGGCCTACCACTTGACCGGTGAGTAATAATGCCAAAATAATAGTCACCATTAGTTATATCATCATGGCCGAACTGATCTTTCGGGCTGCCCTTATAAACTAGCAAAGGGTTGAGTATGACTTCTTCTTCAACGACGTTATTATCCGGATAGGCAGTGCCGCCTGATTGGTCCGGGGAATATTTGGTACCGCCAGTATCACGTTTCACCGGATGTAACAGTAACGCACCTCTGAAAAATCCTACTCCGATCTGGTTTAACAGATTGTTTTCCGTGGTTTTTTGTCTCTCCCGTAAAGAGAAACTTTGGGCATGCTGGCGGGGTTTTTCAGGAGAAAGTGTCTTAGCCCTAGCACTGGTAACCCCAGAACCCAGGGCTGCCGTCAGGGTCAAGGCGGTGGCGGCTAAGGCACGTCTAGCTTTCCTTCTTGCAGGTAGTGATAATTTCTCTGATTTATTCATTAATGCAAATTATAGCAAAAAAGTTACATATTGTCAAACCAAAGAACGGCCAGATTATCTGTAAGCCGGGTTCTGTCGTGGCTGGTCATCTATCTAGGCCCA
>CAZCXO010000042.1:0-6085 GCA_964502645.1 uncultured Candidatus Saccharibacteria bacterium | reverse complement strand
TGACCGAACCGACGCCGCAGAGCACCATCTTCCAGCTCCTCGAGGCCGCCTTCAGCGGCCGCACCAAGCAGGTTCTCCGTCTTTATCAGGAGCAGCGGGCACTCAAAGTCGAACCGCCCCAGATCATCGCTATGCTAAGTTGGCAGCTTCACATCCTGGCCGAAATCAAGACCGCCGGTGACCGGCCCGACACCGATATCGCTCGTGATGCCAAACTTAACCCCTTCGTCGTCAACAAGAACCAGGCCATCGCCAGACACCTTTCATTGAAACGGCTCAAAAGCTTAATAAATGGTCTGTTAATAATTGACATTAAGTCCAAGCGCAGCGGTATCGACACCGACGAAGCCCTGCAGCACTACTTGCTGACCCTGGCTATTTCTTAGTAGTTTTTTTGGCGGTAGTTGGCTTGGGGGCAGAGGCTTTTTTGGCAGCGACTTTCGGGGCGGCCTTGGCAGGTTTGACACCGGCAGCCTTGGCGCGGGCGGCGGCGCGGCGCTTGAGGCGGGCGGCCTTGTTCTTGTGGATTACGCCTTTCTTGGCAGCCTTGTCCAAGGCACTGGCGGCGCTGCTGTGCGCCTTGGCCGAAGGCGTTTTGACGAACGACTTGAGTGCAGACTTGAGTTCTCGCTTGGTGCGGCTATTGCGCACAGCAGCTCGGCGGGCGCTGCGGACCCGTTTCTTGGCGGATTTGATAATTGGCATAGCCTGTGACTATAACAGATAAAGCCCTAGGCTGTAAAGGCACTGGCCGGAAATGATGGACAAGCTTGTGCTTTTATGTTAGCCTCAAAAGTGAACGCTCTCTGAAACAAAAAGAACCGGATAAGGCCCATGGACAGCGCTAAGCAACAGTTGGTTGAACGACTCAAGACCGCCAATAACGTATTGGTGACGGTCAGTCGTAATCCATCGGTGGATCAGCTGGCTAGCTGTATCGGCCTGTCGCTTTTGCTCAACAAGATGGGCAAGCATGCTGCTGCAGTCTTCAGCGGCGAGGTACCATCGACCCTGGAGTTCCTACAGCCTGAGGAAACCCTTGAGAAAAACACTGATTCGCTGCGTGACTTTATAATTTCACTCGATAAGTCCAAGGCCGACAAACTGCGCTACAAAGTCGAAGACAACATCGTCCGGATCTTTATAACACCTTACAAGACGTCGATCACCCAGGATGACCTGGAGTTCAGCGAAGGCGACTTCAACGTCGATGTAGTGGTTGCGCTAGGCGTAAAGCAGCAGGAGGACCTGGACGATGCCATTACCGCTCATGGCCGGATCCTGCATGATGCCACAGTGGCCAGCCTGACCGTGGCGGCCGCCGATGGCGGCCTGGGCAGCATCATCTGGGCCGAACCCCAGGCCAGCAGCCTAAGCGAGCTGGTCACCGAATTGGCCCAGGCCTTGGGCAAGGACATGGTTGATAACCAGATCGCCACCGCCTTATTGACCGGCATCGTGTCCGAAACCGACCGTTTCAGCAATAACAAGACCAGTCCCCAGACCATGAGTGCCAGCGCTGCACTGATGGCAGCCGGCGCCAACCAGCAACTGGTGGCCAGCAAGCTTCAGGAGGGCGCCAGTGTCAATGACAACCCTGATGGTGATGGCAAAGTCGCCGACAAAGGTACCCTGAATATCGATCACAGTAATAATCTTGCCGCCGATCAAAAACCGGTAGCTGTTAATCAACCCCGGGAGTTCAACCTGCCTGAAGGCAGCCAGATTGAAGCCGACGGCCTGCCTCCGCTGGAAGAACCACCGGTCAAGCCGCCGATTTCCGGCGTTTCGTCTGGCCCCAAGTTGGTGACCGAACCGCCGACCTTAGGCGGTACCTTGACTGCCAACGCCCAGACCGAGCAACTGGAACCTACCAGCGACCCGCTGAGCCTGCCCCAGACTGACAGGCCGGCTCTGTTGGACCACGCTTCCAGCACACCGGCTTCAACCTTGTCTCCGCCGCCGGCTGGTTGGACACCGCCACCTCCGCCAATGCCAACTCCAAAGCCGACAACACCCCCTCCATCGCCGCCAGCACCCATGCCACCTGATACGACGTTGACTGAGCTTGAAAAAGCTGTCGAAAGCCCTCATACCCAGGCTGAGAATGTCGATTCGGCCCGTAGCCAAGTCGACCAAGCTCTGCGCAGTGCTCCCGATAAGGACGCGCCGGATAAGCCGATCGAGGCTCTAAATGCCCAGCCGCTAGGAGGCAACCTGCACATCGATGAGGAGGGCAACCTTCATAATCTAGTGCCAGGTCAGCAGAGGCCACCATCACCGCCACCTACTCCTACTCCGACCGACTCACCGCAGGTCAACGACCCGAATGCACCGCCACCGGTGCCGCCGCCGATCCCATTCGATTTCAACAATCCGCCGCCTAGTCCCTGATAGAGTAAACTGGGAGCATGCAGGGCATACTCCTGGTGGACAAACCAGCCGGCTGGACAAGCTTTGACGTTGTTAATTATATTCGCAAGCAGGTCGCCCAGACCGAAGGCCAACGCCCCAAACAAATCAAAGTCGGGCACGCTGGCACTCTCGACCCCTTCGCTACCGGGCTGTTGATCATCCTAATTGGTAAAGAATTTACCAAACGCGCAGCTGAGTTCAGCAAGCTCGACAAGACCTACGAGGTCACGCTACGATTAGGCCAGACCAGCTCCACCGGTGACCCCGAAGGCCAGCTAAATCCTATTTCTGACAGAATCCCAGCCGAAAAGGACCTCAAAACCGCACTGAATAAATTCACCGGCACGATTTCCCAAACGCCACCGGCTTATTCGGCCATGAAAATCGACGGCCAACGTGCCTACAAACTGGCCCGCGCCGGCAAAGAAGTTAAAATCGAACCCCGCCAAGTCACCATTAACAGATTAGAATTGATTTCTTATAAATATCCAGAGATTGAACTGGTCACTGACGTTTCTTCTGGTACTTACATACGATCGCTAGTTGAGGACATTGGTAAAACCCTTGGAACTGGTGCCTACGCAACCGAACTCAGACGCACCACAATCGGTGATTTTTCTATCCAAAAGGCGACTTCAGCTCACCAAATTCAGGATATGCTTAAGGACTTGCCACAGGGAACGACATCTGGTAGAATACACGGTACATGATTACTGGTGAGAAAAAGGCTGCCGCTATCAAAGGCGTGCAGGTGCATAAGGCTGACACTGGGGGATCTAGTGCCCAGGTGGCGGTCCTGACTGAGAGAATCAAGGAGTTAACCGAGCATCTCAAGGTCAATAAGCATGACTACATGGCCCGGCGCGGGCTGCTGCAGATGGTCGGCAAACGCCGCCGATTGCTTCGCTACATCGCCGAGCGCGACAGCCAGACTTACTTGGATCTGATTAAGCAACTCGGCATCCGCCGCTAAGTGCCCAGACCACGCGTCTCGAGATTCGAGGCTCCAAGCTTGGGCACATTAATGAAAGGCTTTTCTTAAATATGGCACAGACCATCAATCCGTTCGGTAAGGACATTATTAAGGTTGAGACCGAATTGGCCGGCCGGACACTCAGTCTGGAAGTCGGTCGCGTCGGCTTCCGCACGAGCGCCTCGGTACTGGCGCGCTACGGTGATACCGTGGTGCTGGGTACGGCCATGGTCAGCGACCAGAGTATCAGCATGGATTACTTCCCGCTGAGTATTGATTACGAAGAAAAGATGTACGCAGCCGGCAAGATCAGCGGCTCGAGATTTATCAAGAGGGAAGGGCGGCCATCAGATGACGCCGTGCTTATAGGTCGGTTAATCGATCGCCCGATCCGGCCCCTGTGGCCCAAGGGCTACCGGCACGAAGTCCAGGGCGTGGCCACAGTGTTGAGCCTGGATCCGGAGTTCCGGCCGGACGTCATCGCTATGGTGGCAATGAGTGCCGCCTTTATGCTCAGCGGAGCCCCGTTTGACGGGCCGGTGGCGGGACTGCGGGTCGGTTATGACAAGGATGGCAAGCTGGCGGCCTTCCTGCCGCTTGAGCAGCTTGATAATGGCGGCCTGGACCTGGTGGTGGCCGGTACCAAGGACGGAGTCATGATGGTCGAAGCCGGTGCCAGCGAAGTCAGCGAGGACCAGGTCGCTGAGGCCATTGAATTTGCCTTCCAACAGATGCAACCGGCTATCAAGCTCCAGCAGCAACTTATCGACAAGATCGGGGTTGAAAAGCAGCAGTATGAGCTGAACCTGCCCGATGAAAAGATTCAGAAAACCGTCGACGAATGGCTGGCCGGTAAGCTTGGCGAGGATTTACGCAAGCCGTATCCTGAGCGCAACGTTTTGGTTCAGCAGCTGCGTGGGGACATGTTCACCGAACTGGCTGATAAGCTAGGCGATGAGTTTGAGGAATTCAAAGAACACTATCACGATGCTTTTCAAATGGCTCTGCATAAAGATGTGAGGCAAGGGATCGTCCAGGATAACACCAGACCCGATGGGCGCAAATTAACGGATGTCAGGTCACTCAGTAGTGAGGTTGGCCTGCTGCCACGGGCCCACGGCTCCAGTATCTTTACCCGCGGTATGACCCAGGCCCTGAACGTCGTCACATTGGCACCGCTCAGCTACGCCCAGATGGTTGACACTATGGAAAAAGAAGGCGAGCGCCGTTTCCTGCACCATTACAACGCGCCTGGTTACACGGTCGGCGAAGTCCGCCGCCTGGGTAGCCCGGGACGGCGCGAGATCGGCCACGGCTACCTGGCAGAGCGGGCCTTGACAGCAGTGCTCCCATCTGAGGCTGACTTCCCTTATACCATGCGCTCCGTCACTGAGATTATGTCCCAGAACGGTTCGACCTCGATGGCAGCAACCTGCTCGAGCTGCCTGGCGTTGATGGACGCCGGCGTGCCGCTTAAGGGCGTTGTCAGCGGTATCGCCATGGGTCTGATGATGGATGATAACAAGCCTTATATCCTGAGCGACATCGCTGATGCCGAGGACTTTGCCGGTGACATGGACTTCAAGGTAGCTGGTACGGCCAAGGGCATTACGGCCCTGCAGATGGATATGAAAGTCCATGGCCTGCCGGTCACCATTTTGAAACAAGCCTTGGAACAGGGAAAAGACGGCCGGGCCCAGATTCTGGAGCACATGATCGAGACTATCAAGGAGCCGCGCAAGGAGATGAGCCCCTACGCGCCGCGGGTAGAATCAATCCAGATCAACCCCGACAAGATCCGTGAAGTCATCGGCAAGGGCGGTGAGACCATCCAGAAGATCACCGGCGAGACCGGCACCGAGATCGATATCAAGGACGACGGCACAATTATGATTGCCAGCCCGGACGGCGCCAGCATCGCCGCCGCCAAGCAATGGATCCAGACGATTACAGAAGAACCGGAAGTCGGCCGGGTTTACACTGACCGGCCGGTGGTCAGTGTGATGGACTTCGGCGCCTTCGTGCAGATCCTGCCCGGCAAGGACGGCTTGGTCCACATATCCGAACTCAGCGAGGACCGCGTCGCCAAAACTAGCGATGTCGTCAAAGAAGGTGACAAAGTCACCGTCAAACTGGTCGCCGTCGACGACCGCGGCCGCCTCCAGCTCTCCATGAAAGCCGCCCAACGCGATTTAAATGATAAGAAGAAACGAGATGAAAGCCCTTCATAAGTGGCACCAGACTAAGCCTGGCCTGCTAGTTTTTGCACTGCTTGAACTGGCTATCGCCTATGCCTTCCTCAGCCTCAGCATAGACCGCGGCAACCCGTTTTGGTATCTGTTAACTCTTGTATTCTTCATCGGCTTCCTTCAAAACTCCATCAAATTAATCGGCAGGGTTTTCCATGTCAGCCGCTAAGACCAAGCAGCAACAACTGGATGAAATCGCTCAGAAAATTGAGACCGATGATCCAGTGCCGGAGTTGAAAGAGGGGGCGACGCAGTTGGTGTTTGGTGATGGCCCGGCTGAAGCGGAGCTGGTTTTTATCGGTGAGGCACCAGGTAAGAATGAGGATATACAGGGTAAGCCGTTCGTCGGTGCGGCTGGGAAGTTTCTCGATGAGATGCTGGAGATGATCGGCATGAAACGGAGTGACGTTTATATCACTAATATCGTCAAATACAGGCCGCCGGAAAA
>CAZCXO010000041.1:0-6376 GCA_964502645.1 uncultured Candidatus Saccharibacteria bacterium | reverse complement strand
CGACTTGCAGGTGCAAGTCAGAAGCTTTCTTTTTAACAACTTCGTCTAATAAGACTTCGATCCTTGGTTGCCCGGTACTCATTCTGCCCTCCCCCGGCTCATACTTCATCCTCTGCCGCCACGCGGTTGACTTCCATTAAAGTTGTGTTTCCAGCCAGGGCCTTAAGGTAACCGTCCTGGCGCATACTGACCATACCCTCGGCCCGGGCGGCGTGTTCGATTTGTGTGGTGGTCGACCGTTTCATGATTAATCCCTGTATGTTCTCCGAGACTTCAAAAACCTCGTACAAGCCCATGCGCCCCCGGTAGCCGCCTGGCGTATCAGGGGTATCTGCGCCCTTGCTTAAAGTATAAGCGGTTTGGTTGACCAAGGGCAAGTTTTTATAACCCAGATCCTTGGATACCTCAGGAACTTTCTCCTTTGAATCCGGCAATAAACCCTTGAGCGCTTCCTGGACAGCTTGGGTTTCAGGTAAGGTTGACTGGTAAGTCTGCTTGCCAGCATCACCGATCCGCCGGACCAGGCGTTGGCCGATCACAACGTGGACGGTACTGGCGATCAGGAACGGCTCGATGCCCATGTCCAAGAGGCGTGGCAGGATACCTGCAGCACTATTGGTGTGCAGGGTGCTAAAGACCAGGTGGCCGGTCAGGGCGGCCTGTACAGCCAGCTGGGCAGTTTCCTTGTCGCGGATCTCACCGACCATGACGATGTCCGGGTCTTGGCGTAGAATACTGCGTAGGCCGGTTGCGAAGGTTAGCCCAACCGCTGGGTTAACTTGAATCTGGTTAATGCCCTCCATTTTGTATTCGACCGGATCCTCGAGGGTAATAATATTGACGGCATCGTTCTTGATCTCCTGGATCAGAGCATATAGTGAAGTCGATTTGCCGGAGCCAGTTGGGCCACTGGTCAGGATCATGCCGTTCGGCCGCAGCAGGCCCTTGCGGATCAGACGCAGTGCCCGGCCGGTGTAACCCATGGCCTCCAGCTTTAGCGAAGTACCAGTCTTGTCGAGCAGACGGATAACAACCTGCTCACCCCAGACGACGGGCGCCACGGCAATACGTAAGTCAATGTCACGTTCATCAACGCGTATCGTAAAACCACCGTCCTGTGGTATGCGGTGTTCGTCAATCTTGAGGTTGGCCAGGATCTTGACCCGTGAGATTAAAGCTGGTTCGGCATTCTTAGGCAGTCGCATAACCTCCCGTAGCACGCCGTCAATCCTGGTGCGGATTTTAACTTCTTTTTCCAGCGGCTCGATGTGGACATCGCTGGCCCGGTTGTGGGCGGCGAATTCTAGAATGGCTGTCAGCGCCTTGCTGATCGGCGAGTCTTCTACCAGGTCAGCGATCCGCTTAGCTTTAGGCTTATCCTTGGTCCTCTTGGCCGCTTCAGCTTCTTCATCAGGTAACTTAAGGGTTGTTTTGAAGGCATCGCCCATGGTGTCCAGACGAGCCTCATATTGCTTGAGAACCTGGCGGATGCCAGCCTCACTGGCTACATAGACCTTGAGCGGCCGGCCGATGCGGTTGGACAAGAAGTCGACTGCCTGCACATTATCTGCATCAAGCATTGCTACCACCAGCCGGTTCTGCATCTCACCCAGTGGCACAGCCATATAGCGCTTGGCGATATCCTGCGGCAGCAGTGACAGAACCTTGGAATCCACCCTCGCAGCCGTCAAGTTCACGTAAGGTACTTTGGTAACTGTGGCATGGATTTTGGTCAGCTGTTCTTCACTGATGATTTTGTTCCTGACCAAATATGTGAATAATGGTTGGTTGGCTTTTTCGGCTGCCTGGCGGGCGGCAATCAGCTTGTCAGCCGCCAACATGCCGCTGGAAACTAACAGGGCTTCGACTTGTTGCTGAGTGGTAGCCGATAGGACACTCATTGTCCTACCGTCTTTCGCTTACATTGAATAGCGCCCATTGTACTTGCCTGCTACTGTGAGGGGGTATTGAATGGGTTACTGTTGTTATTCTGGCCAATAGTAATAAGTTGTGTTGGGTCAAATGTGTTGTGATTGAAATATTTGCTATCTGGCGTTGTAAAGTCAGTTGTGATTGATTGTACAATCTCTACTTGTTGCTGACGGCTCTTAGGTGTTACAAAAATCGCCTTAGAGAGAAGTAGCGAAATAATTCCACTGATAAACACTATAACGATAATTAATACTAGGTCTTTTTGTTTCATTGAATTACCTGCTTAGTTATGCCGAGTGATTTGGCAGGTTGATAAAATGTATGGGCGGTTATTGTAACAGTCATATTAGAAGTACCACCACTCACATCAAGCGTATCAATCTGAATCGGCCGGATAGATTGTTGTAAAGTATTAAGTAACAGAATGATGGACTGGTAATTTGTACTGCTAACAGTTAGCGTAAAAGGCATGCTAACGGGCTGGGGATTTGGGCTAGAATTGTTACTTTGCTGATTAACCTGATCGTCAGACCCATTGATTTCGCTGATTTTCATGCCAAGGGTGTTGACAATTTTTTCTACACTGGAAGTCAAGGCTGGAAAATCATAGGCACTTGGCAAGGCATCAAGGATTATTTTAGCGTTGCTTCCATCGGTATTGCCAGTACCGTTAGTGTTGCCGCCTAACACATTTGTTGATGCTGTGTTGAAGGAGTTGTAGGATATTACTAAATTATTGAAAGCTTTGATGTTATCATTTAGATTTTTCTTTGCAGTTTCCTGCTTAGATGTTACCCGTGATTGATAGCTGTTCTGGCTAAAAACTGCTTTGGATGCAACCAAACAAAAAACTGTAACAAATGAAGCAACACCTAAAATACCGACTACCCTGGCATTGGTTTTACTGATTGCCATTCGTTTGGTTGATATATTTAGCTTTGCCATTTGCTAATTCCCCTGACTATTCGTGTTGGATGTATTTGATTCTGGTATTGATGACTTAATAAACAAATCATTTGGTTTATCCAATTCGGAACGTGTTGTAACTTGGCTTGGTACTACTAACTTAATTTGCTGGGTTACATCGAAAATATTCTTATCATATGATAGGTCGATTTCGTAATTGACTGCTTGGTTTGGAGATTGTGATCCAGCATTTACTCCAAAAGTTTTTAGTACTACATTATTGAAGGCTTTATTTGTCGAGTTGGTCTTGTCACTAGTGTATGTGGTGAACTTGAGTGTATCAATGTATTTATTGACACTGCTTAACGAGTCAGCGGTGCCAGTAATACTCATTGTTTGCATGGTAAAATCAGCCTTTAATTCTGTTATATAAACCTGAACGGGCGTAACGTCATTTAGGTAGTTAGCTAATTGTGCCGCAGCCGGCTTTGTATCATGTAACGCTGTCAAGCTATTTAATTGATTCTGTACTGTCAGTATCTTATTAATCTGGGGCTCGTTTTGGAGCTGTTTTGTTAGCGAATCTACATCGCCGTTTAAATCATTAAGATGCTTCCGTTGAATACCATCAATACTGAGTAAAATTAAAAGTATGGCTATCGCTGCAGCACTCACAATAACTGCGATGGTCAGAACTAATCGAAGCATACGTTGGGATTTAATGAATTCTAGTTTGACGTCAGGTAATAAATTCAATTCAATCATTGGGTTCGCTCCGCTAGGCCGACAGCAACGGCAAATTGGTTAGAAATTGCTAATAGCTCATTCTGGCGGTCTTGACTGAAACTCACACCACCCCAGGCGTTACCAATTTCAACGTTCAGATTAAACTTATTAGCAATGTAGAGAGGAAACTCGGGAATGACTGAGGCACCGCCAGTAACAGTGATTTTTTCAATTTTTGTACCAGTGTAACGCGTTTGAAAGAACTTTATCGACTTCTCAACTTCTACCTGTAATAAGTCAACGGTACTACTTATGGCTTGGAAGACTTGACCCTCCAACTTGTCCTTACTCAAGCCAAATTTGAATACAAATTGATCCGCCTGCTTTTCATCGATGCTCAGGTTTTGTGCCGCGGTACGTACAATTGCTTCAACGCCAGTTGGAATACTCCGAGTCAGATGAGGAATATTATTAAACACCACGACTAGATCTGTTGAACGCCTGCCAACATCAAGTAGCAGTTGAGCTCCATTTGACGTGTTTGCCAGAGCCCTAGCCATAGCTAAATTATCAGGTTCAAATGAAATCACATTAAGCCCGATCGATTCCAGCATGTCTAATCTCTTCTCAACAAAGCTATTAGATACACTACTTAGTAATATCTCCTGCTTTGTTTTATCAGTAGGAGAGTCACCGATAAGCGCCCAATCGATCTTGGATTCTGCTAAAGGAGTCGGGATCAGTGAATCAGCTTGATATGTAATGGCTTTAGCCAGATCACCTGCTGACAAACGTTCAACGTCCGCAACAGTTGTAAAAACTCTGCTTGACGGTATGCCAACGGCAACCTTTCTAGTATTAACACTGGCAGATTTTATAAGACTTGCAATTGAATGCGCTAACTTTTGCTGATCGGCTTGGGCCTCACTGAGAGCAATATTACCCTCTAAGGGTAGGTAGCCATATTTGATAAGGGCACGAGGATTGTTACCCGGACGTAGTTGAACGATACGTATTGCAGTCGTACCAATATCTAAGCCAAAGAAATCGCCGGTTACATTAAGTAACGAACTCATAATACAGCCCCGATTATAGCATAAGCAGTATCTTCGTTTCGGTGTTTTCTGGACCCACCCATCATCTGATATCTATTTCCTTTTAACTATTGCTAATTCTATCACAGCACCGGAGGCAGACTAGTTACTGCGTCATATTGAAGCGCACCGCCACTGGGCAATCCAATGTCTGGAGTATTCAAATACATTTCTGGGCTTTGCTCAAAAACTTCGGCTGCGCAGGTGTGACGTCCCGAGCTAGTAATACCTGCATTGCTACAGGTTGGGCCAAATGAACCAGCCCCCTCATCGCGCAATGAACCATACGTCCGCTCCATCTCTACCTCATTGGCTACAAAACTACCATAAACTGTCAACTGGTTGTTACATAGACTAAAGTAATTGGCTGGGTCGTTTTGAAATACAGATTTAAAGGCTGAAAAACCAACCTGTACGCCACAGGTGTGGATTTTGCCAGCGGACCCGTCGGGTCTCGGTATAGCCTCATATACGCCGTCTAATTCATGCACATCTTTGCTGATATATATGTTGCCAGTGGCTCGAACAACAAAGGAGGGCATGTTCTTAGACGTCCAACCAAGTGCTGCACCTTGATAGGTAATGTCATCACTAATGTACACATCGCCGTCCACATAGTACGACTCGTTATGGGACAAAGGCACTATATGCCCACCGATAACAACTGGCCCGCTCACAACCCCAGAACTACCAGTGGCTAAACTGGTCAAACATTGGGTGTCACCAAATAAACCGCCGAGAGTTGGGCTGTAGGCATCAGGTGCAGATGGGGTCGTATTGGCAAATGTCAAACCCAGTGGTGTCCCTGCCGATGCTCCCTGGGCACTGGCAAAACCCAGAATACTCGTCAAAGATAAAGCCCCAAACTGAGCGCCTGAACCATATTCTGCCCCTCCAAAAGAATGGTTCCAGCCGGCTAGATTGCCACTACCACTGCTGCAGCTGCTAGCTCCCCCGGGGCTAAACGAACCTCCTGATGCTACGCTACCTCCATATACTTTGAATGTAGGTTTATCCTGTATGGTTTGGCAGGAAACACCATTGCCGGTTGGGGGTCCCCCAGCTAATGAGAAGACGGCAGGAGTACCTGGTACTGCTCCAGGTAAAATCGTAACTCCGTCAGGTGCTATGACACCTGAGGCATATGGCACATCAACCTCAGCACAGTACGAATCACCCGCATTTATAGGTAGATTAATAGGACGGGTATCATTCACCCAAAAAACGTATGGGGTACCGGGGATAAACGGGCCACCATTTGTTTTTTGTGGTGTCGCCAGAATCTTGACAGGTACGCCTTGTTTAGCTTCGTATAGTTCTGCGGTGACTGTTTCGCTGACTGGCATACCGCTTGCTGTTACAGAAGCACTTCTAATCACAGCTGATGGGTTCTCAGGATCACCTACAAACGTAGCGCTAACAGTCGGTGTCAAACTGAATCGTGTACCCGCAGGTATAGAACCTAATCCTGAACAGGCCGCTCCGAAACCATGGCTGCCTAACATATTACCATCACCAAAGTAATCGGGGTATGGCGCCGGAATCGTGAAGAAGCCGGGTGCTGCGGGAGCTGCCCCGCCATTGTACTGAATCTGTTTGGATGCGCCTAAATCTACTTGTCCAGTGGGGTGAGCAGTGGCCGTACCATTAACACTGGACGTTATGCTCAATGGGTACGGCCCAATGTTTGCCGGTAGAGATGCCCCTGAAGGTGGTGC